>CAMNFZ010000036.1 GCA_946537725.1 uncultured Methanosphaera sp. | reverse complement strand
TAGGTATACCAAAACCTTTATATACTTTCGAGTACAACATTTAATTGACTAAGAAGTTTAGGTAGTCCTAAATTTTTAGCCATATAAATTCTTAGTCAAAACCGAGTTAAATTAAAAAAAGACTATAAAAACATTCTATTAAAAGAAAAAAATAAACTATTACTCCTACAATCAAAGATAGTTTAAAGAGATCACCTATTATAAAAAAGCTTTTAAAAGAAAGTCTTAAAACTCACCACTCCTTATTAAAAACATAATATAACTTGTAAAGAAAAAATATAAAGAAAATAAAACTCCAAAAATAAGCTCAAAAAAACAGAGCTTAAAACAAAACTATTTTCTTTAAATTCTTATTTCTATTTTTAAAAACCAATTAACAAAAAAAGATTAAAAAAAATTAAGAAGTAATAGCTTCCCTAAAGAACTTAGGAATTAATCTTCTATACATCTTATTACGCAACAAAGTCTGAATATTCTTATCTAAAATATAAGTATCACAATGATCATTCTCAGCACGCATACCACGACCATAAGCCTGCATCAAAGTCATAACAGTCTTATAACCATACCACTCAGGATCCATATTCTTACGCTCATTAATCTGCTTATCACCAAGATAAGGATAAGGAACCTTATAAATAACCTGAAACTCACATTTTTCATAAGGCAAATCAACACCCTCACTCATTGAAGGACTAACAAGCACATAAGGATTCTTAGACTTTTCAAACTCAGCAAGAGTCTCCTCCCTATTCTTAGGAGTATGCGACAAAATTCGCTGATCCCTAATATGATCAGTAATATACTGCTGACACTTATAACTATTAGTATGAATCAAACCCTTCTCATTTTTATGCTTATCCAGAATTTCCCTAAGCACAGGTATAGTTTTAGGAGCAGTATGCCATAAAGCCCTCTTAGACATAGGCCCCACAAGATTCATATGAATAGGACGATACTCTTTTTTAAACGGACTTTCACTATAAATATAATAAACATCCTCCGGATCAAGACCTAACCATTTACAGAACAAATCCTTATCAAGAATAGTTGCACTCATAAACAAAACCTTATCAGCATACTGGAACAAAGTCTTCTCAGCATACTTATCAACCTTCAAAGGCTTAAAAGAAACCAAACCATCCTCGGTAGAAACAACCCAATCCTGCGGATCCTTCTTAATATTCTCAGTAATCTCCTTTATCTTACGCTTAGTATGTTCAATCCGGTCACCCTTCTGTTTAGTAAGCATAGTGGTATTAATAGCATTATACGAATCAAATATAGCCTCCAAAAAGGCAATCCAATCCTTCACATCAGAATAATTCATCATACTCTTAGGAATAACCTCATTAATATCCTTCTGCAACTGCTTGTTATAAATGTTCAATTCAAGCTTATGCATGATCTTATCTTCAATATTATGGGCTTCGTCAAGAATCATAAGATTACGCTTCTGGAAATGCTGCACATAATTAAACTCCAGGTAAGCATAATCATAATTTAATAAAGTAACAGGTTCCTGTATAGCTATTGCTTTCTGATTCCAATAAGGACATTTCTCAGAAGACTTGAAAGTAAAAGGTGTATTGTAATATGATTCTCCATCATTATCCTTCATGTCCTTCTGCTTATTCTTTTCTATCTTGATACCGAATGGACAAGTGAATTCTTCTGTTGTTCTTATTGTCTGACAAGTTCCCTGGTCACAAGTATTCAATGCACCACTATCCAGGCATGAAAAATTATTCCTACCTTTAACTTGTGCATATCCAAATTCATCAGCATACTGTCTTTGTAGTTGTTTTGTCATTGTCAAAATGTATGATGGCTGAAGTATTTGTCCAAGGGTTGATGCAATAGCAGATTTTCCGGTACCGGTTCCTGCTTCAAGTATCACGTATCGTTTATCGGATTCGAATGCATTTAATATTTCAGTAATTAGTTCTAACTGGTTATGTCTTGCTTCTTTGAAAGGAAAATTCTCTATAATTTCATCATCAATATCAGGGTGTTGCCTTTGCAATTCCTCTTTTTCTTCAATGCTTGGCCGTTTAATCAATGATTGAGTCTCATTTTCACTTTTTGAGCATACACATTTGTTTTTTATCATTCCACAATCTGGACAAAATATTGAATTCATAATATATTCTTATGTTTCTTCTCACTTTTTTATTTTTTTAAATTTGATTTAATGATAGTTACTATCTTTTTAAAAGTTGCTTAAAAATTATATATATTTTAATTAACTATAGAATATAGTAGTAATTAGAAAAACAATAAATTTAAGTTTACTTTATTTTTATTAATAATTTTATTATGATTAAATAAGAGGATATACTATGGCTATAGGTAAATTATATGGAATCGGTGTAGGTCCTGGAGACCCTGAACTAGTAACTATTAAAGCAGCAAGAATAATAAAAGAAACAGACATAATATTTGCTCCACAATCAAAAAAAGGACGAGAAAGTGTAGCATTAAGAATTGTGCAGGGCATAATTGATGAAAGAGAAAAAGAACCAGAAATATTACAACCATTATTCCCAATGACAGAAGATGCTGAAACATTAGACAAATCATGGGATGAAGCAGCAGACCAACTATTTGAAAAACTCTCACAAGGATTAGATGTAGTATTTGTAACCTTAGGAGATCCTACAATTTTCAGTACATTTTCATATGTTTCTAAAAGATTACAGAAAAAAGGCGTTGAAGTAGTACTTGTACCAGGTATTGCAGCTATGACTGCCTGTTCAACCACTGCAGGATTACAGCTTACTGAACAGGATGATATAATGGTAGTTGTACCTCAGATAGATGACAGATTACCAAAAATTTTACCTTACGTTGACACTGTTGTTGCAATGAAAACATCACGTCATTTAGATTTACTGGAAGATTGTATAAATGCAGATCCAAGGGAAAAAGAAATAGTATCTGTACAAAATTGTACAATGGAAGATGAAAACATTGTACACGGTTTTGTTGACAATAAAAGATATTTCTCAACAAGCATAATCAAGTTTAAAAAAGAATAAATCTTTTAAACTTTTTCTATTTTTTCTATAAGTTTATCACAAAGATAATCCCAACTAAACTCGTCATAAACCTTTTTTTGCACTAATTCAGGGTTATTCCTGATGGAATCCCAATTATTGATGGCATACTGGATATGATTTCCCAACTCATCCTTGTCATGTTCAGTTAATGTTCCGTAACTGGTATTTTTTAGTATGTCTGGGGATCCTCCAACATTTGTGGATATTATGTAATTACCGTAGTATGCTGCTTCTAGTGTGGATATTCCAAAGCTTTCCTTCCGGGAAGTACAGCAGTATATGCTGCTTTTTGCATATTCATTTGCAAGAACTTCCTTGTCACTGATGTATCCCTTAAATGTTATTCTACTTTTCAGGTGGGGATTTTCATCAAAGTAACCTTTTATGAATTCTTCCATATCCTCCTTGATTTCACCAACCAGTACAACATTCCAGTCTTTTAAATCAACATCTCTTATGGCATCCAGCAGGATGTCTATTGACTTGTTTCTTTTTTCAATGTATCCTACATAGAGTATGGTATGCTCCTTTGAGTTTATGCTTATGTTACTTTCCATAACACCATTTGGCAGGTATAACAACTTATCCTCAGGTATTAGGTTACTATCTATCAGTGCATAATAATTCCGGCTGGTTTCAATACTGACATAATTAATGAATTTGAATAAGATTTTAACATAGAATCGTCTGAGTGATGGCATCAGTCCTTTACGATTAACTAGAAAATCTATAAACTCATTATTTGCATCCAGTTTAAGAAATATTTTACCTTTATGATTATGTAACCTGTAATATAAGATGTAATATGGCAGCAGGTTATATCTTAAATGATATAACTGCAGTATATCAATTGTTTTAGCATTTTCCCTGATATAACGGGTCACATCTTTTTTTTCATTTCCAGTATCCTCCAGATATTCAATACTGAATCGTTCTGATTTAAGAATATCTGTCATATAAGGGAATTCTTCATTGTTATAAGTGGCTATTCTTGTTTCATATTTTCTGGATAAGGTGTATGGTATCATTCCAACATCCTTTGTCAGGATATAATTGTATAATCCGGGAAATATGCATACGATTTTTTTCAATTTTTTCTACTCCTTATAACAATAGATTTCTACTTGATTCTTTATCTTATGGGTTAACTGTTTTTCATCCAACAGTATTGGCGTCTTCATGTCTTCTAATAATTCATATTCTGTGTCAATAATTTCTTCGACCCTGTATAAAAACCAGCTGGTGGTTTCATCCTTTGCCTTTTTATTAAATAATGGGTAATCGAATCCTTCAGTATTAAAACCATTCTTTCCACTGTATTCTATTGTCATTTCATCATCGTTGTGGAGAATTATTTCTGCAGTGTTAATTCCATGATTTTCTTTAAGGTCTTCAAATCTATAATGAAATTTATCATAGTCGGTCATAGTAATCACTAAAAAATTATTCGTTAATAATAATTAGTTAATAATATATAAATAACTTTATCTAGGTGGTAGTATGATTGAAAATTTATTGTCTAATGTAGATACACAAAAAAAAATTGAAATAGCCAAGTATGCAACGGTATTTGCCGGTGGAATTATTGTAGGTTTTACTATTAAAAAATTATACGATTCTTATGATTTAGGAACGATTAAGAATAATTTAAACGAAGCTTTAACTAATGTTTCCGAGCCTAAAGAAAGTGTGGACTTGGATGAAATAGTTGAAGAGTATAAATAATTGAAGGGGTTTTAATATTCATAACAAAATATCAATAGTGTTGTTGAATTGGAATGGTGAAGAAGATACCATAGAATGTCTGGATTCTCTTAAATCATTGAATTATCCTGATTTTGAAATATTTCTAGTTGATAACAATTCCTGTGAGAATTCTGTTAATTCTATTTTGAATTATCTTGATAATGATGAGTATTACAATTATGTGCTGGTTGAAAAGAAGCACTTGGATACTTTTGTCAGAACTGATGATTCCAATTTGATTTTTATATTGAATGATAGTAATGCAGGTTTTGCAGGGGGAAATAATGTTGCACTCAATTATGTTAAGGATAATTATCCCTCTGGTTATGTTATGTTATTGAATAATGACACTATAGTAACTGATGATTTATTGGATGCATTGGTTGAAAAGTTTAATGAAAGTGATGATATTGGATTTGTTGGTGCTAACCATTACTACTATCATGACAGGAATACTTTGCAGACTGTTGGTGGTGGATTAATAGATTTGGTTCACGGGGAATGTATGGCAGTTACCGAATTTGGTAAGTATGAGGAATTTGATTTTTTAACTGGGTCATGTGTTTTCATGTCTTGTGATGTTTTACGTGATGTTGGTGTGATGTCTGAGGATTATTTTATGTATTGGGAAGATGTGGACTGGTCTACACGTGCACGCCTGAAAGGGTACAAATTAAAAATTTCAGATACTGGATGTATATATCATAAGGAAGGAGCATCAATAAAATCACTATCAAGAATATACTATCATACACGTAACAGAATTATATACATGAAACGTAACACCAATGGTTTAACGTACCATAAATTCATAATTTACATATTCTTGTACGTGATGAAAGAATCAGTAACAAATATACACAAAAACAAACAATACTCACACACCCTAATAAAAGGACTAAAAGACGCCCTACTAAAAATTAAATAACAAAAACAAGAAATAATAATATATCAGTTGAGAGGTAAGCAAATTGAACAAAAAACAATTAAAAATAGCCGTATTCCACAACCTCCCATCAGGAGGAGCAAAACGATCACTATACACATACATACAATACTTAACACAACAAGGACACATAGTGGACGTATTCATACCAGAAACAGCTAACGAAGACTATCTACCACTAGAAAACGTGGCAAGCAGTGTAATAAAATACGACGTAAAACCAAGCTTCATAAGAGAAAAAATATACTCCATATTCAGTTACGTCCCGGCAATAATAAGAAGAGTATCAGTAAACAACGTAATGAACACAGAAAAAAAGATAGCAGAAGACCTTAACACATCAGGATACGACATAGTCTACTCAGAACAAGACCAATACACCATGACACCAGTAATATTCAAATACCTGACAAAACCATCAATATACTACTGTGCACAACCAATAAGAAAAGAAAAAATACTAAAAAAAGTAAACGACCAAAAAACAAAAGCAGGAATCTTCAACCACCCACTCATAAAACCATTCGCCCAAATATTCATAGAACACGTAGAAACAAGAGACTACGAAAGAGACATGGAACTTGCAGAATACTCAACAAACATACTAACAAACTCCTACTTCACACACGAAAACATACTAAGACAATACGGAAAAAACTCAACAGTATCATACATAGGAGTAGACAACCAAATGTTCACACCACTAAACCTGGAAAGAGACAACTACGTACTATCCGTAGGAACATGCATACCACCAAAAGGATACGATTTCATAATAAGATCAATATCCGAAGTACCAAAACCCAAAAGACCCAAACTAATAATAGTAGGAAACAGTAGCGACGAACTATGGGTAAACTACCTGAAAACACTAGCAAAAGAAAACGAAGTAGAACTAAAAATACTAACACAAATATCAGACGATGAACTAATAAAATTATACAACAAAGCAAAACTAGTAGTATACGCACCATACCTAGAACCATTCGGGTACGTGCCACTAGAAGCAATGGCCTGTGGAACACCAGTAGTAGGAGTAAAAGAAGGAGGACTAAGAGAATCCATACTACACAATAAAACCGGACTACTAACACAAAGAAACGAAAAAGACTTCGCAAACGCAATCATCACACTACTGGAAGACAAGGAACTATGGAATAAATTCTCAGCAAATGGAGTAAAATATGTAGACTCCGCATGGACACTAGAAAAAGCAGGAGAAAGACTACTAAAAAATATGTACAGAATACTGGAAGAAAACGAGTGATAAATATGACAAAACCAACAGTATCCATCATCCTATTAAACTGGAACGGTTACGAAGACACACTAGAAGCACTAGAATCATTATACAACATCAACTACCCCCATTACAACGTAATAGTAGCAGACAACAATTCAACCAATGACTCAATAGAAAAAATAAAACAATACACAGAAGGAAAAATAAAAATAGAAACAAAATACACAAAATACCAAGAAAACAAACCCATCCAATTAACCATCCTAAAAGAAGGAGAATACCCCGAAAACATAAACAACACATCAACACCACAAGAAAAAAAACTACTACTAATAGAAAACAAGGAAAACTACGGATTTGCCAAAGGAAACAACATAGCAATAGACTACACAATAAAACACGATAAACCAGACTACATACTACTATTAAACAACGACACAATAGTAGACCCAGACTTCCTAACAAACATGATCAATGTAGCAATAAAAGACGAAAAAATAGGAATAATAGGACCAAAATTTTATTACTACGACTACAATGGAAGTCACGATACAATATGGTGCATAGGAAGCGTAGTAGACTTGGACCACTTCCCTGGACATCATAGCATAATGGAAGAACCAAAATATGATCTAACACAAGACGTAATAGAATGCGACTGGGTATCAGGAGCAGGACTACTAATTAAATCAGAAGCAATGCCAGAAACATACCTATCAACAGAATTCTTTTTTGGATGCGAAGATGTGGACCTAGCAATCAACGTAAAACAAAAAGGATACAAAATAGTAACAGTAACAAACTCTATAATATGGCATAAAGTAGGAATGAGCAGAAACAAAGGTTCAACATTCAAAACAGAATACAACCACATAACAACAAACCTAAAATTCATCAAAAAACACAAAAAAAACTACTACCTGCACCTGCCAAAATACATGATACAAATAACAAAAGTATACCTAAACGCCATATTAAACAAAATATAACCCTCACAAAAAAAACATTTTTTTTCTTTTAAAATATTCCTATATGATTATAAAGTCACCATTTAAGATAAATGTATAAAGAATTAGCAAAATATTACTTAAAATATTTCAAAAAGAAATAATCACATCTAATTTAAAAATAGCAAATTACAAAATAATTAAAAAAAAGAATAGTGATAAGATAAAGTATTGTTTTAGTTTTATCTTATCGTGTGTTTTTGTCATGGTTATTTTATGCTTTGGTTACTGTGAATGTGGTTGTGGAATTTGTTGGTAGGTAATTGGTTGATTCTAGGTAGTTTGCTGTTATTGTGTTTTCGCCTGCGAATGTTGCGTTGTGTGAGTATGTGAATGCTCCTGTGTTGTCTGTTTTTATTGTTTTACGTCCGTTGTTGATTAATAGTTTGATGGTTCCGGTTATTGCTTTGCCGTTTTCATCTGCGAGTTTTCCACTTATTTCAACCATGCTTTTCTGTGTAACAGTTCCGATATTGTTTAATGTGATAGTGGTTGCTAGTTTTTCTACCTGTGCTGTTGTTGTTGCTTCTGTAGCAGTGTAACGGTTTGCACCAAGGTATGATGCGGTTATGTTGTTTACTCCGACTTTGGTTACTGTGTATTCGTATGTGAATACTCCGTTTTCATTGGTTTTTACTGTTGCACGACCATTGTTAATGAGTAACTTGATGGTTCCGGTTACTGCGTTGCCGTTTTCGTCTACTAGTTTACCGCTGATTGTGATTTTTTCTCCTTTTTTAGCGCTGCTTATTTCGTCGAATACGATTTGTGTGTCCATTGCAGTTACTTCAACTGTTGCTGTTGTGTTGGTTGCAAGGTATTTGGTGCTTTCAAGGTAGCTTGCTGTGATGTTGTTGGTTCCTACTTTGCTTGCTACAAAGTTGTATGTGAATACTCCCGTATCATCGGTTTTTACTGTTGCACGACCATTGTTAATTAATAATTTGATGGTTCCTTTGATTGGGTTACCGTTTGCATCTAGTAATGTACCAGTGACTGTTACGTTGTTTCCTGATTTTACAGGTGTGATTTCATCAATTGCTATGATGGTGTCTTGTTGTGCTACGTCAAAGTTCATGGTAGTGTTGCTTGCAGTGTATGAGTCTGTTCCAGCATAGGATGCTGTTACATTGTAAGTTCCAACTTTAGTTACTGTGTAATCATATGTGAATTCACCGTTAACATTGGTTTTTACTGTTGCACGACCATTGTTAATTAAAAGTTTAACTGTACCTGGGATTCCGTATCCATTTTCATCAGATAATGTACCTGTAATTGTGATAGTATCTCCAACTTGTGCATCTTCAACAGCATCTAATGTTATTGTGGATGCTTTTGTTGAGGTTAAATTATTTATGATGTCTGTTAATGCTTCTACACTATTTTCAAGATCTTCAATAGCAGCAGTCTGATTATTTACAGTATCATTTAATTCACTGATAGCATCTGCTTGTTCTTCAATGGTTTGTGTTTGATTATTTACTGTATTGTTTAGTTCATTTATTGCTTGTGCTTGTTCTTCAATGGTTTGAGTTTGATTATTTATAGTATCATTTAGTTCAGAGATAGTTTCTGCTTGTTCTTCAATGGTTTGTGTTTGATTATTTACTGTATTGTTTAGTTCATTTATTGCTTGTGCTTGTTCTTCAATGGTTTGAGTTTGATTATTAATTGTATTATTTAGTTCAGCTATTGCTTCTTCTTGTTCTGTTATTGTTTGTGCTTGTTCATTTACAGTATTGTTTAGTTCATTTATTGCTTCTGTTTGGTTGTTTACAGTTTCGTTAAGTGAGTTAATAGTTTCTTCTTGTTCTTTTATTGTATTGTTAAGTTCTTCTATGATTGCATCTTTGTCTTCGTTTACGTTGATTGTTACTGTTGTTTCGGATCCTGTGTATACTCCTTGTCCTTCGTAGGTTATGGTTAGGTTTAATTCTCCGCTCGTGGTTGCTGTTAAGTTGTATACTGCAATACCGTCTTCGTCTGTGGTTACTGTTTCTGCTTCGTTGTCTCCTACTGTTACTTTTATTTCCTGTTCAGGTATTAGTTTGCCTGTGTTGTCTTTGAGTAGGATTGTTATTGGTGTTGCTTCATTGATGTTTGCAGTTGCTGGTGCAATTACTTTAAGTGATGTGGTTAATGGAGCATTGTTTTCTACAATGTTGTTTTCACCAATAGCATTTACTGCAGCATCACCTTTTTTATCGTTTGCTATGATTGTGTTATCTGTTACTGTGTTGTCGTTTCCTGTGAGTTCTACTCCGGTTGCTGTTCCTGTGGTGGTTACTGTTATGTTGTTGTTAGTTATTGTGTTAGCGTTGCTGTCTAGTTTTAATCCGTAGAGTGTGGATTCACCGTTAACTGTTATTGTGTTGTCTTTGAATATTAAATTATTGGCTGTGCTGGATGCATGTACTCCTGACATGTTACTACTATCAGTTACAGAGTATAATTCATTTACATTGATTGTGTTGTTTATTAATTGTGTGTTATCACCCAGTATCTCTATTCCATAACTGTTTGAGTTTGAAGCTATGTTAATGTTGAATTCTGAATTTTGTATTATGAATGAACAACCTGTTTGTTTTTTAATAACTACTGGATTTGTGTATCTATCATCATCTGAGTATTCATGAGTATAATTCATTGTAATATTATTTAAAACTGCATGAGCATTTTTTCCAAAGAAATCCATATTATCTAATTGGAATGCTTGTCCTTTACCTTCAAGGGTATAGTCATCATCATATTTAAAATTAAAGTTTGATAATTCAAAGTATAAACATGGACAATCAATCAATAATTGTGTATTATTTAAAGTTATATTTGTTTTTCCTATTATTGTAATATTTTTATTCATTGCAGTCATCATATTTTGAAATTGGAAATAAAATCTATGAATATCAAGAGATGAAGGGAAATAATTAATATTATATATTGCAACATCAGGTATATTATTTTCATTTAATCTAAGAATACCATCATCACTACTATAACTGAAATAATCATAGAAATTATCTTCATTAACTTCAATAACTGTAGGTTCACCTTCAGCTTTGACTGAACGATACATCATTTTATTCAATCCGGAAGATGTAGAATGCATGTACCATGTGAAATTACCTTCATATCCGTTAAGGAATACATTGTCTATACATACCATAGTATTTGTTACACCTGAATTAACAGTTAAATGATACATTCTGTTACCACATAAATCACAACCAGAACCTCGTACTGTTACTGTAAAGTTTTCTGCATTATTATTTTTGAATATACATCTTTCTGGTAATGATACTGTTTTATTGAAGGTGTTTCCCATTATTGTACTGTTTTTTGTTCCTGTGAAAGAACCGTATATGTCATTGTTTATGTAGTTGTTTCCTTCCCATCTATCGTCATGGTCTCCTTGTTCGTTCATTGTTGGACTCATCCATTGACCTGCAAATGATGAGGAAACATTTACTTTGTTATTTTCAAACTTGTTGTCATGACCTGTTACAACTACTCCAATACAAGGTCCAGTTACACTTATTGCTTTTATGTTGTTGTTTGTGATGTTGTTGTACATGTTGATGTCTACAGCATATTCGGGTGTTCCATTAATATTGTATGTTGTAAGATACATTAGGTTTCCAACATTTCCTTCACCGGTTATGTTGTTGTTGTCTATTGTACAGTAGTCTGCCCATGCGAGTACTACGCTGCTGCTTCCACCATTGTTTTTTGTGTAGAAGTTACTGTTTTTTACTGTTACATATGTGGAGTTGTCTCTGATTGATGTTACTCCAACACCTGATCCTACTGTTCTGTTTTCTACTGTAACGTTTATGTTGTCCATTGTCACGTGATGTGCATTTATTACAAACACTTGTGTGTTGTAGAATTTTAGGTTTGTTACGTTGGTGTATGACCCACTGTTAACTATTTTAAATGAGTTTCCAGGGTTTGTACCAAGTAAATTACCACCTGTTGTATTTAAATATATGGTTGCACCTGTGGTGGTTGTTAGATTTATTGCTTTATTGATCGTGATATTAAGATCGGTATTTATGATGTCTCCTTGTACATCAATAGTATCACCATCATTAATTGTAGAACTTAAAGAATCATTTAAGAACACTGTACTATAATTTGTTGAATCAACAATTACAGTTTTTGGCGTGTTTAATGCTGATTCTTTCATATTATTTTCTGTTTTCTTTGTTATTTCATTACTATTATCATTTGTTGCTATTTGTGAGTCAATATGACTTGTTGTATATTGAGTAACACCTGTTGTTGTAACTTGTTCTGTTGAATCGTTTACATCAGCTGCTACTGCTACTGACATCATAGCAATTAGTAATGTAATGAAAATAAGCATATAATTAAATTTTCTCATTTACTATCACTAATAATTTTTGTTAATTTTATTGATTAAAATAAATATTAATAAAATTAGATTAATTTAACTTTTTTATTATATATTTTATAATTCAAATTTTTTTTATTAAAATTTAATTAATCAATATTATAAATTATGAATTTTTAAATAATAAACTTTTCCAAATCTCTCCTTAAACCAAAAAAAAACATTTTTTAATGAGTAAATGGGGTGGTAACTTATATTACATTAAAATTATATAATAATTATTAATGATTAGTAGATTTAATTTAAAATTTTTATTAAAAATTAGTAATTTATTTTATTTATTATATATTTTTAATAGTTTTATAAATTATTTTTATTTAATCAATATGTTTTAAAATAATTATATGTAAAATTAGGTGGAATGTAAGAATATGACTAAAGTTAAGTATTTTGTCATTTTACTAGCTATACTTTTATTGTCATTAGGAGTAAGTGTCGCAACTGATACTGATAATATCACACAAGAAAGTGATACAATGCACACAATAAGTGACACACCATCATATGATAATAGTATAGTTACTAATTATGATAATAATATAGAAGATAAAACAATCAACACACAAAAAAGAGTTCAAAAGAAAAATACTACTCAATCTAAGGGTGAAGAAGAATATACTGTAACTGTCATTACTGAAGATAATTATAATGATTACCTTAAAGTATCTGCAACAAAAATAACATTAAATCAAGATAAAATTGTAGGAGGACAAAATCATATAATTAACTTCACATACCTACCAACAGGCAGCAAGTTACAAATAGATAATTTATACAATAACAAGTATAAGAATAGTATCATTAAAATAGTAGGAACAATCAATGACACAAACATAATCATCAATAAGGCCAATGCGAAGGCAGTTATCTTAGAAGATTTAACACTAAACTATAACCCAGACTATACAGGAGAATATGTTACTGCAGGAAAAGAATCAATATTAAATAGGGTTACTATTAATGTTGATACAGAGCGTAACATTTCCAGCGTACCTTTATTTATTAATGGTAATAAAACTATTGTAGAAAATTGTACAATCAACGCACGACTACCAAGTACTCAAATCGACTGGGACCACACCAACATACCAAATGGTATTGGAGTATGGGTAAATGCATATAACGTAACTCTCTCCAATAACATCATTAACGTGGAGGAATCTGCAATATTAACAAGTACTGGAGGTTACAGAAGCCTTTACGGAATCTACCTACGAGGAAGAAACCATACCATACACAACAATACAATGTCACTACAGGGTACACAGTATATGTATGGAGTGGTAGTAAGAGCATCCAATAACAACATTACCAACAACCATATCACATCAAACTCAGAATACTATAGTGCCGGAGTAAATATTGAAGGAAATGCAATGGTAAACAATAGTATACGTAACAATTACATTGAGGCTACTGCAGGATATAATGTAACAGATAATGGAAATCCTGATGTTGCATATGCTTGTCTAATACTAGACTTCAGTTGTGGTGGACAACATTACGCGCCATCAGCAGCTTCCATGCGTAATAATGAGTACATAAACAATACAGTTGTTTGTGAAGGACGTCAAGTATACGGTCTGGAAGTATGGGGTGGAATAAATGCAACATTCAACAACAACCACATAACAGCAACTGGAATTCTTCCTATGGGAATAGGAGCAATTGGAATAAACACAACAATTAACAATAACATTATCAACGTGTATGGAACATCAAATAGTACTGAAGGAAGTGCAGACTACATCTTGCCAAGAACTGCAGGAGTCTATGCATATGGTATGACACAAGGAAACAGCATAACCAATAACACAATATACACAGAAACAGGAAGAGCACTACTATTTGAAGAAGCACAAAATATGCAGGTAGAAAACAATTATCTAGTAACACAAAACTATGCATATGTAATAGAAGTAGATGATAAAAACAACACATTCAAAAACAATGTACTAATAGGTGAAGACACAACAAGTGAATTAATAAAAGACAAAACATCAAACAACACCTATATTAACAATAGAATGCCAACAAAAAGCCAACTAAACATAGATGCACCAGATTTTGCAAAAGCAGGTGAAACAATAAACATTACAATATCACTAAAAGAACCAGAAGACCTCAAACATGAACAATACGTAACAGTACAAATAAATGACGAAGAAGCACAAACACTAAGTCCAGACAACGAAGGAAACATTAACCTACAATACACACCAACAAACACCAACACGATAAATATCAAAGCAGAATACAACACATACACAGACCTCGGAAGTACAGCAACTAAAAAGATAATGATTGGAGAAATAATAATACTAACACCAGAAAACTATGACACATACATAACTGATGGAAAATTCAAC
>CAMNFZ010000035.1 GCA_946537725.1 uncultured Methanosphaera sp. | reverse complement strand
AGAGAGAGAGTTTAGGATAAGTAATTATTTACTTTCCTCTTTTTGTGATTTTTCATAATCTGCTATGGATGAAGTGAATCGGCATTTAGGAAAACCTGTGCATCCAATAAATTCACCAAATCTACCCATTCTTTTTATTAAGTCTTCCCCACAGTCAGGACATTTACCTACTATTTCGTTTGATGATTTTTGACCGCCATTTGCACATTCAAAGTTTAAACATGCTCTTTGTCTAGGTTTTCCATAGGATATTAATGGTAGTCCACATTTTTCACATGTTGTTTTAAGTACATTTGCTCCTGCAGGTAAGGAGTATGTTTTTTTACAATCCGGATATTTGGTACATCCTACAAATTTTCCTCCTTTAGGTGAGGATATTATGATTAAGTTTCCTCCACAGTCACATTTTCCTACAATACGACTTTGTTCGTATGCTTCAAATAGTTCTTTTCCTATGTTTTCCTGATTTTTGTCAATAGAATCCAGTATTCCATCTAATTCTTTTTTAGCATCATCTATTACGTTGACTTCTGTTATTTTGTTATCTTTTATATTGGATAAATCATCTTCAAATTCTCGAGTCATTTGTTCACTAGTTATTCTTTCAGAGTATTTGGATAATGTATCTATCATGTGTTCTCCAAGTTCGTTAACTGTAATCTTATTTCCTTCCACGTATTTTCTTGTGTATAATATGGATACTATGTTTGCTCTTGTTGATTTTGTTCCTAGTCCTCGTTTTTCTAGTTCTTTGATAATTGATGCTTGATTATATCTTGCTGGTGGTTTGGTTTCTTTTTCTTCACTTTTTACTTTAGCTTTTGTTGTTTCTCCTTCTTTTATATCCGGAAATTCTTCATTTTTAACTTTTTTATATTGATATGGATCTAATGCTAACCATCCTTCTTTGGATATTCTTTGTCTTGAAAATGCAAATGGTTCTTCTCCAATTTCTAAGTCCACTTTGATTGATTCTATTTCGGCTGGTTGTCCGAATAGACTTATGAATCTGTATGTTATTAAATCATATATTTTCTGGTAGTCTTCTGAGATGTCTTTAGGTAATGTTCCGGTTGGGTGTATAGCAGGGTGTGCTTCGTCTGTTTTTTTACCTTCATTAGGTTTTAGTGGAGCTTTTAGTTGATCTATTTTATCTTTATATTTAGGATTTTTGGATAGATCTTTTAGTATGTTTGATAATCCTAGTGATTCTGGTAATTTTTGTGATGATGTTCTTGGATATGATGTGTATCCTTCTACATAAAGGTTTTGTGCTATTTGTTGGGTTTTTCTTGGTGTGAATCCAAATTGTGCATATGCTTCTGATTGAAGTGTTCCTAATTCGAATGGATATGGTAGGGCTTTTTTGGTTTTTCTGTTTGTGATTTTGGTTACTTTTGCATCTTTGCCTTTACATTTTTCGAGGATTGTGTCTACTTCTTTTTTGTCGAATATCTTGCCTTTTTTATGGTCTGCTATGATTCCTTTTTCGATTTTAGCTTTTATTAGCCAGTATGGTTCTGGAATAAATTTTTTTATTTCTTTTTCTCTTTCTGCTAATATTGCTAGGGTAGGTGTTTGTACTCTACCTGCTGATAATTGAACGTATCTGTTTGTTACATTTAAAACAGAGTCTGTCATGGATTTTGAGATGTTTACTCCAAAAAGATAATCTAGTATGTGTCTTGCTTCTCCACTATCCACCCAGCTTTGATCATCTTTTAGTGGGTATGCTTCTGAATATGATTTTATTAAATCTTTTTTTGTTAATGCTGAAAATTTCATTCTAAAACAGTTGTCTATTGATTTGGATCCACATATGTATTTTAGTGCATTGTATCCAATTAGTGTTCCTTCTGTATCATAATCGCATGCGTGGATGAAACGATCTGCATCTTTAGAAAATTTTTTTATTGTATCTATGTAGTTTTTAACATATTTTTTTGATTTGTCAGTTTCGTATAAAGGAACCCATTCTACATCATATAATCGTTTATTTTTTTTGTTTTTTGCTTGTAATGAGAATAGGTGACCTACTGCAGATAATACTGTTGTTTTTTCTCCATTGTCTTTAACTATTTCATAATAAGGAACTCTTTTATATGAATTTTTTACTGGTGAATCTGATAAAGCTTGTGCTACTTTTTCTGCAACTTTAGGTTTTTCGCATATTATTAATTCACTCATAACTCACTCTCCATCTATTTTAATAAAATAAGCATTATTTTGTATAAAGTTATATGAAAATTATATACTCTTCATTAAATAATTAAATTGTTCTTCTTATTAAAAAGATATTTTCATATTTCATATATAATATTAATCTATGAAAGTATACAAAAAAAATTATAATTTTAGAAAAATAAAAAACTATGTATAAGCAAATAATTAATTTAAATTTTAAGAGGTTAATGATGTTAATAGGAATAATTTCAGACACACATATACCTGTCAGAACACAGTCAATACCAAAAAAAGTGTTTGAAGTATTTAAAGATGTTGATATGATATTACATTGCGGAGATATTGAAGTAATGACTGTTATTGAAGAATTAGAAAAAATTGCCCCAGTTACTGCAGTTCATGGTAACTGTGATCCAAATATTGGATTAAACAGTCATGAAGTAATTAGTGTTGAAGATGTTAAAATAGGATTAACCCATGGAATAGTTTATCCAAAAGGTGACACACAGCAGTTATATTATCTTGCAAAAGAGTTAGATGTAGATATTCTTGTTAGTGGACATACACACAGACCTTTGATTCAACAAGAAGCTGATGTATTATTATTAAATCCTGGTAGTGCAACACAACCAAGACTCAGTGAACCTAGTGTAATGTTATTGGAGATTAATGGAAAAGAAGTTAATGCAGAAGTTGTTAAAATTGGACCTGCAACATGTAAAGCTTTAGATTTTTCACAATTTGAATAGTGGAGGTTGGTTTTATGAGTAGATGGAAAGCAAAACATGATAAAGAACATTATTATAAACTTGCAAAGAAGCAGAATTATCGTTCTAGAGCATCATATAAGCTAAAGCAATTGGATAAAAAATATGGGTTGTTAAAACCTGATTATAATGTTGTTGATTTGGGTGCTGCTCCTGGAGGATGGAGTCAGGTAGTTGCAGAAGTTATTGGTGAAGAGGGTACTGGTCAGATAATTAGTGTGGATCTTGAGTATATTAAGCCAATAGATCATGAAGCTTATACTGGAGTTAAAGGTGATTTTACTACTGAGGAAATTCAGGAGATTATTGTAGAATTGATTGATGGTAAAGCTGATGTAATTTTATCAGATGCAGCACCTAAGTTAACAGGAATTAAGGATATTGATAATTTTAAATCTTATGATTTGGCTTTAGCTGTTATTAACATTTCTGATAATATTCTTAAAAAAGATGGAAATCTTATTATGAAGGCTTTCCAGGGCGAGGCTTATCAGGATTTAATGAAAGAACTTAAAAAGAAGTTTAGAACTGTTAAGACTACGAAACCAAATTCATCTAGAAAAAGAAGTTCTGAAATGTATGTAATTGCCAGAGGTTTTAAAGGTCCAAAAGAGAAAAAAAATAGTTAAATTAGTTATAATCATGCAATTTGATTATAAATATCATTAGCTTCCCCAATTTTATTTTTTGTTTGGTTTATTTTTGATTGAATTTCTGATTCTGGTTTTCCATTACCTATATCATTTTGAGTTGAGGATAATAATTGTTCAGCTTCTGATAATTTTATTTTACCAGTATTGAATGTTGTTTTAACACTAGGGTCAGGACTTGTTCCTAATTTTTTATTCAATTCTGTGTATTTGTTGTTGACTTCATTATATTGTGCTTTTACTTGATCTAATTGGTCATAAGAAGAACCACTACTAACTGTTGTTGATACTGTATCTGATACAAATGATACTGCTACATAAGCTACTACCACAACTGTTAATAAGATTAAAAGTACTCCCAATAAAGATATTGTTAAAGAAGTAGTTTTAAATAATTTTAATCTTGATTTTTTCATATAAAACCTCAAACATTGATTAATATTGTTTTAGATACTATAACATAATTTATTTTTATATGTTTATTTTTACTTTTTTTTAGTATTAAAAATTAGCTTTTTTAAGTGAATGGCTATATTTAAAAATTATGAAAATTATAAAGTATATCATATGACTACGATAACAGCAGATGAAAATAATAACAATAATAGGTCTTCTGCATCATCAATAGTAAAATTGGAAGAATTTTTTAGTGAACTTTGTAAGGATGAAATTTTTGCAGTATTAGATGTTTATCCTGAAGAAAAATCAGTAGTTATTGATTACAATAGTTTGGAAGTTTTTGATCCAGATTTAGCTGATTTACTTTTAGAAAAGCCGGATGAAACTCTTGAAGCTGCAGCAAAATCCATTGCAAATATTGATCCACAGAGAAAAAATGCACAATTAAATGTTAGATTTTCTAACATACGTAACCATGTGCCTTTAAGAAATTTACGTAGTGAATATATTGGTAAATTTATTGCTGTGGATGGTATTGTAAGAAAAACTGATGAAATTCATCCTCGTATAATGACTGCTGTTTTTGAATGTAGAAGTTGTATGAGAATACATGAAGTAGAACAAAAATCAAATATTATACACGAACCTGCAGTTTGTAGTGAATGTGGTGGAAGATCTTTTAAATTAATTCAAGATGAATCACGTTACATGGATACTCAAACTGTAAAATTACAAGAGCCGTTAGAGAATTTATCCGGTGGGGATCAGCCAAGACAGATTAATATTGTTTTGGAAGATGATCTTGTTGATACTTTAACTCCTGGGGATAAGATTAGAGTAACGGGAATACTTAAAACTGTTCGTGATGAAAGAACAAAACGTTTCAATAATTATATTTATGGAAATTTCTTTGAACCTTTAGAACAGGAATTTGAAGAATTGGAAATTAGTGAAGAGGATGAGGAGGAAATTTTGAAGCTTGCTCATTCTCCTGATATTTATCAGAAAATTATTGATTCAACAGCTCCTTCCATACAGGGGTACTATGAGGTTAAGGAAGCTATTGCTTTCCAACTTTTTGGTGGTAGTCCTAAGATTTTAGAGGATAAAACTCATATGAGGGGAGATATGCATATTTTGATTGTTGGGGATCCGGGGATTGGTAAATCTCAGATTCTTAAATATGTTTCCAAGTTAGCTCCTCGTGGTATTTATACCAGTGGTAAGGGTACTAGTGGTGTAGGGCTTACTGCAGCTGCTGTCCGTGATGATCTTGGTGGTTGGAGTTTAGAAGCTGGTGCTTTGGTACTTGGGGATAAAGGTAATGTATGTGTAGACGAATTGGATAAAATGCGTGAAGAGGATCGTTCTGCTATACATGAGGCTTTGGAACAGCAGACCATTTCTATTGCTAAAGCAGGTATTATGGCTACTCTTAATAGTCGTTGTAGTGTACTTGCAGCTGCTAACCCGAAATTTGGTAGATTTGACAGGTACAAGTCCATAGCTGAACAGATAGATCTTCCATCCCCTATTTTATCACGTTTTGATTTGATATTCATTATTGAAGATAAACCTAATGCTGAAAGAGATCATAGTTTAGCAGGGCATATTCTTAAAATTCATCAGGATAGAAGTATTAATTATGAGATTGAACCTGAATTGATGCGTAAATATATTGCATATGCGCGTAGGAATGTGCAACCTATATTATCTAAGGATGCTGCTAAAGTATTGCAGGATTTCTATGTTACTATGCGTAGTGGTGCAATTGATGAGGAATCGCCTGTTCCTATTACTGCTCGTCAACTTGAAGCTCTTGTCCGTTTATCTGAGGCCAGTGCTAAAATTAGGTTAAGTCCTGAAGTTAGTAAAGAAGATGCTGAAAGAGCTATTAAATTACAGGAAGATTGTATGAAGCAGGTAGGTTATGATCCTGATACTGGTAAAGTAGATATTGATAAAGTTGAAGGAAGAACTTCTAAATCAGAAAGAGATAAGATAAATATATTAATTGATGAAATTAAGGAGATTTCTGAGGAATATGGAGGTAGTGCTCCTAAAAATGTGATTTATGGAAACTTAGCTGACAAATATAACATTTCTGAAAATAAAGCTGATGAAATGATAAATATGCTCAATAGTAAGGGTGTTATTTATTCACCAACTACTGACCATTACAAAGTAGCTTAGAAAAAATTAAGTAATAAGATAAATAAATATTAGATTATACTAAATAATTTAAATAAAAATTATATTTTTTTATTACTTATTTTAATCAGAAAAACATATTAAAGAGAATGGAGGTAAAAATAATGGCAAAAACAGATGCAGAATTTGATGAGTATGAAGCTTTACTAGATAAAGCATATGAACAATTACCTGACAAAATTTTTGAATCAAAAAGGTTTAAATTACCGAAAGGATATTCTGTAATTCAAGGAAATCGTACTATAATTAAGAACTTTGGAGATGTGTCTGGTACTTTAAACAGAGACCCTCAACATGTGCTAAAATATTTATTAAGAGAGTTAGGTACATCAGGAAATGTTGAAGGAAACAGAGCAATACTTCAAGGTAAATTCACTCATTATGTGATTAATGATCGTATAAAAGAATATGTGGATAACTTTGTTATATGTCATGAATGTAATAGACCAGATACTGTTATTATACGTGAAGACCGTATTGATATGTTAAAATGTAGTGCTTGTGGAGCAAGAGCACCTCTTAAATCATTATAATAGTATTAACTATTATTCATCCTTTTTTTTAAGCTCCTACAAAAAATAAACCTTTTTTTTACAACAATAATTATGAAAAAACCAACATAGATGAGAGGATAAAATGTTTTGTTTATTATGTAATAGCGAAGAAAAATTATATGATGGTTTATGTAAAAGTTGTTATCTTAAAGAATTCGAATTGATAGAAGTACCTGAATATGCTACATTCACAGCATGTTCACATTGTGGTGCAACACTAAAACATGATAAATGGATTCATACAGGTTATTATGATGATGAGATAATTAATGATGCTATTCAAAAAGATATTACAGTGAATAAAGAGTTAAAAGATGTTGAAATAACAACAGAAATCATTACCAATAGGGGTACAGTTTATGATTGTATGATACATGTATACGGTCAGGTATTAGATGAATATTTAGAAAAAGATTACCCTATTGAAGTAAAAGTTGAGAAAGGAGTTTGTCCTGACTGTAGTAAATTTTATTCTGGTTACTATGAAGCAGTAATACAATTACGTGCAGATGATAGGAAATTGGAAGATGAAGAAATAGCATCTGCGGATGAATTTATTTCAAATGAAATTCAGCGTTTATGTAAAACAAACAAGTTAGCTTATGTTTCGGAACGAATTGTGTTAAAAGAAGGTGTGGATTACCAGGTAGGTTCCCATAATGCAGCTCATAAAATAGCTGAAAACATGCAGAAGCAATTCGGTGGAATAATAACTGAGAGCAGGAAGATTGTTGGACATGACAAATCTAAGAGTAGGGATTTGTATAGGTCATGGATTTCTGTTAGATTACCATCATTCCATAAGAATGATTTCATTGAATATAAGGACAACATACTTAAAATAGAGAAGATAGGAAGTCATAAATTTGTTGGATTAAATCTTAGAACTTATGAAAATGAATCAATTAGTTGGAAGGAATATGATAAAATTAAAAAAGTTGGTAATACTGAGGATATTAAAACCACTACTGTGACTAATGTTACACCAACTGAAATTCAGGTTTTAGATCCTGACAATTATATGACTGTTGATTTGAAAAAAAATAAAGAATTAAATTTTATTAACATTGGTCAAGAGATTAATGTTATTAAGTTAAAAAATGAAATATACATTATATCAGAGTAATTAATTAATCAATTGGAGGAATATATTAATGGATATAGATAAGGCAATAGAAAATATTTCTCGGGATACTGCAGAAATTATTGAATTAGATGAATTAAAAGAGTTATTAAAAAAAGATGAAAAAGTTGCTTATGTGGGTTTTGAACCATCAGGTAAAGTTCATTTAGGTCATGCATTAACAATTAAGAAAATGAAGGATTTACAGAATGCTGGTTTTAAAATTAAGATATTTATCGCTAATTTACATGCATACCTTAATGGTAAGGGAACACTTGAAGAATTGAATGAAGTTGCTGCATATAATATTAAATGTTTTAAGGCTTTAGGTTTGAGTGAGGATAGTACTGAATATGTTTTAGGTTCTGAACGTATGTCTATGGAATTTATGGAAAGAGTTTTCCAGGCTGCAACTTTAATAAGTATTCAGAGAGCTCAGAGAAGTATGGCTCAAGTATCTAGAGATGAAACACATAATGTTGCTGAAGCATTATATCCTATTATGCAGGCATTAGATATTCATGATTTAAATGCTGATGTAGCTGTTGGTGGAATGGAACAGAGAAAAATTCATATGCTTGCACGGGAAATTCTTCCAAGGATGGATCTTAACACACCGGTCTGTATTCATATTCCTTTGATTCATGGTACTGATGGTTCGGATAAAATGAGTAGTAGTAAAGGTAATTTTATTGCTATAGATGATTCTCCTAAAGAAATTAAAAATAAGGTTAATAAAAGTTTTTGTCCTACCGGCGTAGTTGAGGATAATCCTGTGATTGAAATGGCTCATTATTACATTTTTGATGAAAATGAGAAGATGTTAATTGAAAGGCCTGAGAAATTTGGTGGAAACCTTGAATTAAGTGAGGAAGAATTACTTGACATATATTCTAAAGAAGAATTACATCCTATGGATTTAAAAAATACGGTTAGCAAATATTTAATTGAAAGGTTTGCTCCTGCTAGAGAGTATATGGAAAATAATTAAGGGAGATAATATAATGGTTAAACATACTATGCGTGTTTTATCAGGATTACAGCCTAAACAGGTAGATGTGATGATTAGTGAGTATCATTTAAATATGCTTCAAAGTGATACTGGAATTATTTTATTTGAGGGAGAGCTTGAAGATTTAAGAAGAGCTATTAAACATGTTGTTGATGTAACTCTTCCTCCAGGTCCTACTGTTAGTGAAATTAGGGAAGCTGTGGATAAGTTTGATGTTCAGTTAAAACAGTCTGATGAGGGTCCTCAGTTACATGGATCTTATGAGGAAATTAACAATGCTATTAATTATATTGTTGATTTGATGAAGGAAAGATTAGATGTTTAATCTTTCTATAATCCTAATTTTTCGTTAATTGTTTTTATTATTTTTTCTTGTATTTCTTGTAATGTTTGAGTAGCGTCTATTACTTCGATATGTTCTTCTGTTTTTAGTAAATTTAGATAATTTTTTCTTGTTTTTTCTAGGAAGTCTGTGTTTTCAAATACTTCTTCTTTATCACATCGTTTTATTGCTTCTTTTTCTGTTAAGTCTAGTAGTATGGTTAGGTCTGGTCGGGGTGCGTGTTGATTTACGAGTCTTACCCATTCTGGTGTTATTGTGGGATTGTTTTGATAGCATATGCTTGAATAGAATGATCTGTCACTGATTATTATTTTTTCTTTGGTATTTTTTGCTTCGTTTATTTCTTTTTTTAGTGTTAATCGGTCTGCTGCGAAGAGTAGTGTTAATATTTGTTGGTTGATGTCGTTTGTTGATTCTGGGTTTGTTAGTTGTTGTCTTATGAGTTTTCCTATACTGGATGTGGTTGGTTCTACTATTTTTTTTGTATTATATCCTTTTTTTGTAAGGTATTGTTCTAATAGTTGTGTTTGTGTTGATTTGCCTGCTCCGTCTATTCCTTCTAATACTATGTACATTATTATTCTTTCCTATAAAAACTAATTAATTAATAATATGTTATTCATATTTTAATATAATAACTTTTAGTGGGGTATGATTTTTTTGACTTATGAAATGTGTAAAATTCTTTCGCCTGTTGGTTCTATGGATGTTTTAGAATCTGCAGTTTTTAGTGGTGCTGATTTTGTTTACTTGTCGGGTAAAAAATTTGGTGCTAGGGATTATGCTAAAAATTTTGATTATGATGAATTGAGGGATGCTGTTAGTTTTTGTCATGAGCATAATGTGAAGGTTTTTGTTACTGTGAATATCAGTATTTTGGAGAGTGAAATTCCTGAGGTTGTTGATTATGTGTTTTATTTGTATGTTCAGGGTGTTGATGGAATTATTGTTCAGGATATTGGTTTGGCCAGTATTATTAAGGAGTTGATTCCTGATCTTAGTATTCATGCTTCTACTCAGATGACTATTTATGATTATTCTTTTGTTAAGTGGTTATCGGATAATTGTTTTGATAGTGCTAATTTATCCCGTGAAGTTCCTCTTTCTAGAATTAGGAGTATTTCTTCATCACTGAAGAAGTATGGTCATGATATTAATTTGGAGGTTTTTGCTCATGGTGCTTTGTGTTATTGTTATTCTGGTCAGTGTTTGATGTCTTCTTTTTATGGTGGTAGAAGTGGTAATAGGGGTCTTTGTGCTCAGCCTTGTAGGATGAGGTATACTTTCAGGGATTATTATAGTACTTTGCTTAAAGAGGAGGATTATTTGTTAAGTACTAAGGATTTGTGTACTTTTAATAATGTGGCTGATTTTGTTGATGCTGGTGTTAATTGTCTTAAGATTGAGGGTAGGATGAAGTCTAAGGAGTATGTTTCCAGTACGACTTTTGCTTATTGTAATGCTGTTCATGGTATTTTTGATAAGGAGGATTATTTGTTACTTAATCTTGCTTTTAATAGGGGTTTGACTGAGGGTTATGTTTCTGGTAAGGGTCCTGGTGAGGTTGTTGGTAGGAATCGTTCCGGTAATACTGGTTATCCTATTGGTCGTGTTATTAAGAGTTCTCCCCGTGAGGTTACGATTAAGTTTACTAATAGGAGTTTTCCTACCCGGATTGTTAATGGTGATGGTTTAAAGTTTGAGTTTGAGGGTAGTAGTTGTGGTATGTATGTTAGTAAGATTTTGTCTCAGAATAAGAATAAGATTGTTATTGGAGTGAAAAAGGGAATTACTATAGAAAAAGATTCCATGGTCTATATCACATACTCAAAATATCTTAGTGATAGAAGTAAGTCAATAATAAATGAAAAGAATATTCATAAAACAGACATTAATCTTGATATTAGTATAAATGATGAGTTACAAATGCAAGTAAAAGCTGGTTGTGATTTGCTTGAAAAAGTTGTTGAATATACCAGTAAAGAAAAATTTGAAAAAGCAAAAAACAAGCCACTAACAAAAGACACAATAAACACACAACTACAAAAAACAGGAAACACAACCTACAACATAAAAAACATAACATACAACAACTTCCAAGAAAACCTATTCATGCCAATATCCACAATAAACAAAATTAGAAGAAACATAATAGAAAAAATAGATAAAACAATAATGAAAACATACCTCCCAACAAAAGAAAACAAAGAAAACTGCAAAAAAAACATACAACAATTCAAAACAGAACACTACGCAACAAATCCTCAAGAACAAAAAGAACAAAAATGGAACGTATACATAAACAATTACAAACAAGCAGAAATAATAAAAGAATACCCATTTATAAACACAGTATACTATGATGGAAGTTTTAATCACAAAAACATGAAAGAATACTCCGAAAAAATAGGAGACGAATTAATAAAAATCAACAAAATCATACCAGATAAGGAACTTGTATGGATTCTACCACAAATACTACTTGACAAAGACTTACCACACATAAGTGAAACAATTGTAAAACTAAAATACAACAACATAGACATAAAAATACAAACAGACAACATAGGAGTAGCAAAAAACCTAGAAGCAGAAACATACGGAAACCATCTTAACATATACAACAATTATTCAATAAAAAAATTATCACAAGATCCCGGATTTAAAAACCTTGTAATATCAAACGAAATATCATTAGAAGACATTAAAAAACTTAAAAAAGATAAATGCAACATAGAATACACCGTATTCGGACACGTACAACTAATGTTAACCAATGATAACTTCGAAGACCTCATAGAAGAAGAATTAACAAACACATACTACCTGATAGACAAAAGAAACAATAAGTTTAAAGTAAAAAAAGATTGCTACGACAACAGCCACATATATGATTACAGAATACTGAATCTAGACAACCACATCGAACAATTAAGAAACACCAACATAACAAACTTCAGCATAGATACAAGATTCTTCAACATCCACGATACAAAACAAATAATAGAACATTACAATAAAATAAGCAAAACACCATATAATAAAGAAAAACTGGAATTACAAGAAAATAATAATTTCTTCAATGGAAACATAGAAAAAGGAGTGTATAAACAGAAATAATGTTTATACCAAACCCACCATCTTTAAACCAATATACAACACAATCAAAATGTGTAAAAATTTTAATTTTTTTGAATCAACTTTTTTAGAAATATTAGCAGCATACCCTGCAACTATTGTACTGGTCAAAGTTAAAAAGAAAAACTGAACCAAATTTACATAACCCAATGAAAAATCTGGAAGATTACCAACATTCCATCCTAAGACTATATACGCGATCATACCACCCAAACTAGTGGCAATAATAGAAGCAGATGAAGTTCCTATTGCTTTATGAGTAGGATATTTTAATATCAAAGTAAGAATAGGTATCATGATAATACCTCCACCAACACCCAACAGACCACAAAGTAATCCACCAATTATACCAAGTAATGAATGGGCAATAACACTTCTATTAATATTATCATCATTTTCAGGATATTTAATAAAAATCATATTAAAAACTGTGAAAAGACACATAATCCCAAACAATAACTGTAAAATGCCAACATCCACACGGGTCGAAATAAATGCACCAACTATAGCACCAAGAAAACCAAGAACCATAATATAAGACAAATAATCTGTCACAACCAAATTATTAGAATAATGCTTTTTAGTACTTCGCATCATTGTTACAAATATAACTGCCAAACTAGTGGCAAAAGAAACAGACAATGCAATATTATTTTCTACACCATAAGCCAGCAGGAGATAATACTGAATAGGAGTTAATATCACTCCACCACCAACACCTAAAAGGCCAGCCATTAATCCGCCAAGACAACCGCCAATTAACAATAATATAATATAGGTTATAAAATCCATAAAAAATCACGAATATTGAATACTTTATATTAACTTATATAATTTTTTTTATAAAAAGAGTACTTGACATAAATATCCTTTTTTTTATTAAAAATTGAATAGTATTAAAATACAAATAAAATAATAATTAACAAACACGGATGGATGGAGGTGTTAACTATTTATGAGATAGAAGAAATTAAGGGTGTAGGAGAAAAACTAGTTAAAAAGATTATTCAAAAATATGGAAGTTATGAAAAATTTGAAGAATCCCTAGAAAACTATGAAATAGAAAAGCTGATGAGCATACCAAATTTAAGTCAGAAACTTGCATTAGAAATTATAAGAAAAGTACTTGGAAACAAAAATTCTGATTTTTTAAAAACTGAACAATCACAAAAAATATACGATGACATAATAAATAAGATACTTACTTTTGCCAATACCGACTATGCCCGAACCAGAGTATTACTGTTAAATCCAACAACAGACTATGCTGAAATAGAAAAAACACAAAACATGATAAGCGAAACAATAGAAAAAACAGAAGAATTAGACTATAACCATATACGAAATCTATATGAAAAAATTGTTCCACTGACAAATAACATAAGACCCAAATTTAATGATGAATATGCCATAGTATGTGAAGACTATGAAGACTATCTTACATTAATTAAAAAAGGATTTGACAAATACTGCAATGTATTTGCAATCGAAGATCATATGAACCTAGAAGAATTTGAATTCATCATATACCTATACAACGAATACAACATAGACCCAGGCGAAGCAAACAACATAGTAGCAATAAGCAACCAAAGTCCAGACTACGAAATACAACCCAACATAATACTAGAATACTACAAACAAAACAGAACAACACTAGAAAACGTATACCAACTAAGAGAATACCTAGGACTAGGAAGCAACATAAACGAAGCACTAGAAGCATTAGACTCAATACAAATAGAAAAACAAAACCAAATAGCCATAAACGAAATAATAGACGAAATAAAAGACAAAATAAACGAAACACTCAAAACAGAAATAAAAAAAGTAGCACTAGAAGGAGACGAAATACTACTATTACTAAACGATGAAGACCTCCCACCAAAACTAATGACAATATTCAACGACGTACTAGATGAAGCAAGAGAAGAACTATCAAACAAAACAGGACTACTATTCGACCCATTCATAATAAAATATCCAATAGAAATAGATGAAAACGAAGTAAAAAGAGTACAAGAAAACATAAGAGCAAACACACACCTAAAACAATACGAACAAGAACTAAACGCATGCAGCATACTAGAAAAATACGAAGAAGAAATAAAAAAAGAAACAAAACAACTAATAGAATACGATTACCAATTCACACTAGCAAGTTTCACAAAATTCTACGACCTAACAATACCAAAAAAAGGAGAACAATACAACCTACAAGAAAGCCTACACTTAAACCTCAAAGAAGAAGAAAAACTAACAAAACAACCAATGCAAAAAATCAACTACAGCCTAGACCAAGAAAACAACATCATACTATTAACCGGAGCAAACAGTGGAGGAAAAACAACACTACTAGAAACAATAGGACAACACACAATAATGACCCACATGGGACTAGGAGTATGTTCAAAAGAAGCAACAATACCAGAAATAAATGAAGTACACTACTTTACAAAAAAACACTCCTTAAATGCAGGAGCATTCGAAACATTCCTAACATCATTCATACCAGTAACAATAGGAAATGAAAAAAAACTAGTACTAATAGACGAACTAGAATCAATAACAGAACTAGAAGCAGCAATAAAAATAATCATAGGATTCATAGAACACATACAAGATGACGAATCATATGCAATAATAGTAACACACATGGCACCAGAAATACTAAAAAGAACAGACAACGTAAAAATAAGAACAGACGGAATAGAAGCAAAAGGACTAGATGAAAATTACAACCTAATAGTAGACAGAACACCAAAAATAAATTACCTGGCAAACAGTACACCAGAACTAATACTAAAAAAAATATATGAAAAATCAGAAGAACCAATAAAAAGCGTATATAAAGATATTTTAGAAAAATTCTAAAAA
>CAMNFZ010000034.1 GCA_946537725.1 uncultured Methanosphaera sp. | reverse complement strand
ATTTTGATAAAAAGTATTACTTTTCACACTTTATTCATATGATTTCTACAGAGCCCTTATATTAATAATAATTTGAAAATTTTGAAACAAAAATAGTATTAATTTTACTCAATTTAGAATTTATTGTCCTCATTGTGGTTTTAAACATGTTGTTGATGATTTTATTGAACGTACTAGTAATTGGATTGAATGTATTTTTGGTGATTTAGAACCTAAATCATTAAAAAATAAATTTAAAACATTACATGTAATTATCTAAAATAGATTTGAAGCTTGAAAGATTGGATTCTCGAAACACATTTTATGATGAAAAAATGGAACTTCACCACACATTTTGACAACACTCTAATCAATATTGAAAATTTAAATAAAACAAAAAAGATATATAAATAATAACTATAAATATTTAAGAAATTTTTTAATAAGGAAAAAGGAGATTTTATTGTGGATATAAAAAGTGCATATGAAGGAGAAACCATTCTTGTTACTGGTGGAGCAGGTTGTGTAGGAAGTAATTTAACAAAAAAGCTTGCTGAATATAATCCTAAAAAGATTATCATATTAGATAACTTATCTTCAGCATATAAATGGAACATTCCTAAGGCAGATTGTATAGAATTTATAGAAGGAGATATCTGTGATGACCAAGTTCTGAAATGGGTGTTTAAGGAATCACCGGATTATGTTTTCCATTTAGCTGCACACTTTGCAAATCAGAACTCCGTTGATCAACCAGAAAAGGATTTGAAAGTAAATGGATTAGGAATTCTGAAAGTTTTAGAATATGCTCATCTTACAGGAGTTAAAAGATTTGTATACTCTAGTAGTGGTTGTGGTGTTTATGGATTAGATTCAAAAATGCCTTTTGAAGAACATGATATAAGTATAAGTCTTCATACACCATACCAGGTTACAAAGTTATTGGGCGAATTATACACTAATTATTTCCACAACCTTTATGATTTACCTATTGTTAATGCAAGGTTTTTCAATGTGTTTGGACCTGGAGAAGTTCCTGGAAAATATAGGAATGTTATTCCAAACTTTATGTATTGGGCTATGAATGGTCAGGCTTTACCTATTACTGGTGATGGAACAGAAACACGTGACTGGACTTTTGTTGATGATATTGTTCAGGGTTTAACTAAGATGGGTGTTGTTGAGGACGCTATTGGTGAAGCTATTAATCTTGGTTCAGGAAAGGATCATCAGGTTATTGATATGGCTAATAAAGTCAATGAATTATGCGGAAATGAAGCCGGAATAGAATATAAGGAAAGAAGAAATTGGGATGCAAAAAATAAGTTGTTATCCTCTATTGATAAGGCTAAGAAAATATTAAAGTATAAACCAACCATGGAATTTAATGAAGGTCTTGAATACACTCATGACTGGTTCGTGAATAATTGGGATAATATTCAGAAAAGTGCAGAATTTAAATTTTAAACAAACACCTCCAGAATGGTGATTGAAATGAAAATATTAGTGGTGCAGGAGTCAGATTGGATAAAAAGAAATCCTCATCAACAACATCATTTAATGGAATTATTAGGTTTACGTGGGCATAAAATAAGAGTTATCGACTATGAAGTAGAATGGAAAGAGAATAAGGACCCTGATGAAAAGTATAAATCTCCTAGAAAAGTTTTCGAAGGTTATAAGAAAGTATATAATACGGACAATATTACTGTTATAAGACCTCCACTTATTAAAATTCCAGTGATTAATTATTTTTCCGTCATACATTATCATAGGAAAGAAATTAAAAAGCAGATTAATGATTTTAAGCCTGATGTTATAGTGGCTTTTGGAATATTGAATGCTAATATTGCTTCAAAGATTGCTAAAAGAGAGAATATTCCTTTTGTTTATTATTTCATAGATGTGTTACATCAGCTTATTCCTGAGGAATCTTTCAGAAGTTTAGGTAAGAGAATAACCAAGAATACTATTAAAAATTCATCATATGTGCTGACGATTAATCGTAAACTTAGTGAAACTGCCATAGAATTAGGAGCAGATGCCCATAAGTTATCTATTATTGATGCAGGGATTAATTTAAAACAGTTTAATTATAAGAGTCATCGTGGATTAAAGATACGTAGATATTATAATATTGGTAACAAGGATATTGTACTTTTCTTCATGGGATTTTTATATGATTTTGCTGGTTTAAAGGAATTGGCAATTGCTCTTGGAAAGAATAAAGAAAAATATTCTAATATTAAGCTTTTAATTACTGGAGATGGTGATGCTTATGAGGCATTAACCTTAATCCAGAAGAGATATCAGTTAGAAGGTCAGTTAATTCTTACCGGACGACAAAAGTATACTATAATGCCAGACTTGATTGGTGCAAGTGATGCTTGTATCCTTCCAGCTTATAAGGATGAGATTATTATGCAGGATATTGTTCCTATTAAGCTTTATGAATATATGGCAATGCAGAAGCCTGTTATTGCTACAAGACTTCCAGGATTAGTTGCAGAGTTTGGGGAGAATAATGGTTTAATATATATTGACAGGCCAGAAGAAGTGTTGGATGTTGTTCAGGATAAGTTTAGTAATAAGAAGGAGATTGAGAGGATTTCTCTTGCTGGTTATAATTTTGTTAAGGATAATGATTGGCGGGAATTAACTATTAAATTTGAGAGGATTCTTGAAAACTTGGTGTTAGATTTGTTGTTAAAAGAAATTTAATCTTTTTTTTTATTAATATTTTTTTTCTAATGTGATTTTGATGAATATTTTACAGGTTATACCTTATTTTACTTTTAGTAGGGGTGGTGATGTTAATGTTTGTTATAACATTTCCAGGCAGTTTTGTCAGATGGGTCATGATGTTACTATTTTAACTACTACTTTTGAGTATGATAAGGAGGATACTGATAGCATAGTTAATCTGAGTATGGTCCCGATTGAGTATAAGTTCAATTTAGCATTATTTATTTATTCCCCTAAGATTAACAAATGGCTTTCTGAAAACATACAAAAGTATGATATTATCCATTTGCATGAACTTAGGTCTTACCAGAATAATATTGTTATAAAATATGCTGAAAAATATGGTATTCCATATGTATTACAACCTCATGCTTCAACACCTAAACATGTTAACAAGTCATTTATTAAAAATGCGTATGACCTGTTTTATGGAAACCGGATAATGCAGAATGCTGCTGTTACACTAGCAGTTTCTGAAGAAGAAGCATATTATGACAAACTTATGAATGCCAAAGAAGTTAAGGTATTATATAATGGAATGAACATCAGCGAATATGATAATCTTCCAGAAAAAGGAACATTCAAGGAGAAACTGAACATTAATAAGCCTTACATATTATATCTGGGCAGATTGGATGAATTAAAGGGAATTAATCATCTTATAGAAGCTTTCAATTTACTTCCAGAAGAATTTTCTGAATATGATCTTGTTATAGCAGGCAAAATTAATGATTATAAAAAAGAGTTGGATATGCTTATCGAAAAGTATGGACTTGAAGATAAAGTTATTTTTACAGATTTTATTGCCGAGGAAGATAAGATAAGTGTATATCATGATGCAGAATTGTTTATCAATTGTGTTAAATATATGGGAGGAGTGTCCTTAACCGTGTTTGAATCCATATTAGCAGATACCCCAGTTATTGTTACTCCAGAATCTGGTGAAATAGTTGAAAAGATTAATGCAGGAACTATTGTTGAGTACGGTGATGCAATATCATTAAAGGATGAAATGATAAAATCATTAACAGACAATGAAATGACAAGGACACAATTGGAGAATGGACAACGGTTTATTAGAGAAAATCTTGAATGGAAAACTGTTTCTGATAAAATCATACACATATATGAAAAAGTTATAAATGGTGAAAAAGTTGACTAAAATATTACTGATTTGTCATGATGTGCCCTCTATGACCGTAGGTGCAACTTTACCATTGTACCATCTTGTTAAACAATTGGGAGATAAGTATGATATTCATTTAGTGTCCTTTGATTCTGGAAAATATGATGTTTCAGAGTTGGAGGATTATTTGGATAATGTGGATACTTTACCTATTCCGGAATACTTAAATGTTAAGGATCAATTAAAGTATACCGTTAAAAACATGATTAACACTGATAATTTAAGCACCCGAAGTTTTTTGAATTATTATTATCATAAGGATATGAAAAAGTTAATTAAAAGCTTTTTAGATGATGTGGATGTGATTATTACAGACATGCCTATGGCTTTTTATGTTAAAAGTGTTGAAATTCCAAAGATTGTTTATGCATTTGATGCAGTGAGTGATTATAATTATAATATGTACAGGAAGGCCAGTAATCTTACTTCACGAGTTTACTGGTATTTGAATTATTTGAAGATACATAATTATGAGAAGGTTTATAATAATTTTGATTCATGTATTCTGGTAAACAGGAAGGATAAGGAAATTTTAGAGAGGGATATTCATACTAGATTAGAGGTTATACCTAATGGTGTGGATACTGAATACTTTAGAAATGTTTCGGATGTTTTTGATAACCGGATTGTTTTCTTAGGGGATATGAGTACTCCTCCTAATAATGATGCTGTACGGTATTTTATGGATGAAATTTATCCTCATGTTAATAGTATTCCTTTTTGGATTGTTGGTCGTAATCCTTCTGATTATATAAAACAGTTGGGTAGCGTGGAAAACATTCATGTGACTGGTTCTGTTTTGGATGTTAGGGAATATTTGACTCCGGGAAGTATTTTTGTCACTCCTATGATTTCTGGTACTGGTATTAAAAATAAGATTTTGGAGGCTATGAGTATGGGTTTGGCCGTGGTTTCTACAAGTATTGGTATTGATGGTATAGATGCAGAAGATGATAAAGAGTATTTGTTAGCTGATGATCCTGAAATTTTTGCTCAGCATATCATTAAATTATCAGAAAATAGGGAAGTGTCAGAAATTATTGGAGAAAATGCGCGGAAATTTGTGTATAGTAAATATTCTTGGGAAACTTCTATGCATAAAATGGACATGATTATCAGGAACATAATTACCTGAAATATTTATTTTACAACGAACAAAGATAGTAATAAGGTAAAAATTTTTGAAAAGATTAATATAGGGATTTGTATAAGATGAAAGTTTCATTTGTTATTCCAGCATTAAATGAGGAAGGAATTGTAGGAAAAACTATAAAAAGTATTCCTGTTGATGAAATCAGAGACGCCGGATATGAAGTGGAGATTTTAGTTGTAAATAATAACTCTACAGATAATACTGAACAGGAAGCAAAAGATGCTGGTGCAACAGTAATTTTGGAAATGAAGCGAGGGTATGGAAATGCATATCAACGTGGTTTTAAAGAAGCAACAGGGGACATATTTGTAATGGGAGATGCTGATGGAACCTATCCATTAGAGCAGTCATTAAGTTTTATTAATATGATTGTGGAGGATAATTGTGATTTTGTTATCGGATCCCGTTTTAATGGAACTATAGAAAAGGGAGCTATGCCTGCACTACACCAGTATATAGGAAATCCTATGTTAACAAAGATGCTTAACATACTATTTCATTCAGAATATTCAGATACCCATTGTGGTATGAGAGCATTTACCCGTGAAGCTTATGAAAAGATGGAACTAACTGCGCCAGGTATGGAGTATGCTATTGAAATGGTTATTGAAGCTTCAGAAAAGCATTTGAACATTAAGGAAGTGCCTATCTCTTACAGAAAAAGGGGTGGCGGAGAGGCTAAGCTCAGTTCATTCGATGATGGATGGAGACATATTAAGTACATGCTCGAAAGAAAATTTTAATCAAGAATACACTCACCCCCCCACACTTTTTTTTAGGATTAGGAGAATATTGGAAATGAAAATTGCATTTATTTATGATACTGCTTTTCCATGGGTAACTGGAGGAGCTGAGAGAAGAATTTATGAAATAAGTACCAGACTAGTTAACAGGGGCCATGATGTTCATATTTTCTCGTTAGGTTTTTGGATGAATACAAAAGAATATTCTTCTAAGGAAACTATTAAATACAAGGGCATTACTTATCATAGTGTTGGCAAGCCTATGGACTTATATACTAAAAATAATACTCGTTCTATACGAGAAGCATTATATTTTGCCAGATGCATCCTTACTAATGCTAAATTAAATGATTTTGATATTGTTGACTGTCAAGGTTTTCCATACTTTTCATGCTATGCTAGTAAACTAAAAAATAGGAAAAATTTAGTTATTACACTTCATGAAGTCTGGAATGATTACTGGTATGAATACCTGGGCAGACTGGGCATTTTTGGAAAAATTGTAGAGAAGGGAATTTTTCATTTGACACGGAATTTTATCTGTGTTTCCCAGTTAACCTTTGAGAACATGATTCAGAACAAGCGTCCTGATAATACAACAATTATTGCTAATGGAGTGAATACTGAGGAAATAACCTTCATTGACCCAGTTCGGGAGTATGTTGATGTGTTGTTTATTGGCAGATTGATACCTGAGAAACATGCTGATTTAATTATTAATGCAATTTCGCGTGTTGTTAATGTTCATCCACAGGTAAAGTGTAAAATTATTGGTAACGGGCCATCAGAGAAGTATTTGAAAGAGTTAACTTCCAGTTTAAATCTTGAGGGTAATATTTTGTTTGAAGATTTTTATCCGGATCATGAAGAGTTATATGCTACTATGAAGAGTACCAGTGCATTAATTTTACCTTCTAAAAGAGAGGGTTTTGGAATTGTTGTTATTGAAGCTAATGCTTGTGGTGTTCCAGTGATTACTTTGAATCATCCTATGAATGCTGCTAAGGATTTGATTAATGATGATAATGGCTGGCTTGTTAATGATGATAGTGAGGAACTTTCAGAATTAATTTGTAAGATTATTGAGGAGGGTGTTAGTTCCGAGCAAAGAATGGCTTGTATTAGAAATGCCAGAGATTATGATTGGAATCGTATTGCTTCTTTAACAGAAAAATTTTATATGTCTGTTTCATAGGAATTATGAAAAAACTATTCTTTTTTTACTTTTTTTTATTATAATTATTATAAGTTGTATTTTCTGCATAATCAATAAATTATTTAAATTACATAAATAGATATACTATACTTATCTTTTGAGGTTTTAATATTGAAAGTTATTCAGACTCCTGTGCGTTTTTACCCTTTTATTGGAGGGGTTGAAAAGTATGTGTACTACATTTCCAGGGAATTAGTGAAATACTCTGACTGTGACGTTAAAGTTGTTTGTGCTAATGAACCTGATAGTGTGGACACTGAAGTTTATAATGGTATAAATATTAAGCGACTTAATTACACTGTAAAAGTTGCTAACACTAATGTTACATTAGCTCTTCCTAAAGTGTTACTGGAGGAGGAATTTGATATTATTCATACACATATTCCTACACCATGGAGCAGTGACTGGAGCAACATAGCTTCCAGGTTAAAGAATAAGCCCCTTGTTGTTACTTATCATAATGACATAATTGGTGAAGGTTTTGCAAATTTTATTGCCAAATTTTATAACAGCACTACCCTGAAATTGTTATTGAATAGGGCTGATAGGATAATCATTACCCAGGATGATTACATTAATTCTTCCCATCTGCAGAATTATAAGGATAAGATTGTTACCATACCTAATGGTGTTGACACTTCCCTGTTTAAAGCATCTGAACATGAAAGAATAGGAAATCAGATATTTTTCCTCAGTGTTCTTGACAGGTTTCATAAATATAAGGGTTTGGATTATCTTATTGATGCTCTTGTTGATGTTAAAAAGAAAATTCCTAGTGTGAAACTTGTTGTAGGTGGTAAAGGAGAATTACTTGACTTTTATAAGTCCAAGGTTAAAGAGTTAGGTTTAGAGGATAATGTGGAATTTAAGGGATTTTTAACTGATGAAGAAGTTATTAAATGTTACCAGGAATCTGAACTTTTCATATTACCTTCCATTTCATCTTTACAGGAAGGTTTTGGTATTGTTGTTCTTGAAGCATTGTCCTGTGAAACTCCCGTAATTAGTACTGACATCGTGGGTGTATCAGATGATGTTATTGAAACCGAGAGCGGTATAATCATTCCCCCAAAGGATGTTGAAAAACTTAAGGAATCCATTATAAGCATATTAGAAGATAAGGAGTTAATTCGCACTATGGGAGCAAATGGAAGAAGATTAGTTAAAGAGAAATATGAATGGAAAAAGATAGCACAATCCATACATAAGTTATATGAGGAATTATTATGAAAATATGCTTCTTAAGTAATCTTTATCCACCCAATGTTCTTGGTGGAGCAGAGATTGTAGTTCAAAAGATGGCCAAGTCCATGATTGAAAGGGGTCATGAGGTAATTGTTATAACTACAAGTCCTGATGAAGAGGAGCATATCCTCGAGGAGGATTCTGTTAAGATTTTCCAATTGAACACTACGAAGTTATATCCTACTTATAAGCAGACCGAACCTCAGGGAGTTAAGAAACCATTATGGCACCTGTTTGACTTATGGAATGGGGCTACTTTAAGTGCTGTCAAGGATATTTTAGTTAGGGAATCAGTTGACATTGTGCATATTAACAATTTTAAGGGATTATCTTTATCCTGTTTTAAGGCAGGGAAGGACTTGAATATTCCTGTTGTGTATGAATCTCATGACTTTTCATTTATATGCCCACGGGCTAATCTTATAAGGGGAAACAACACTCTCTGCGAAAATAGGAACTTTATATGTAATGAGTATGTTAACATTCAGCGAAGATTACTTGATGATAATGTTGATTTGCTTATTTCTCCATCACAGTTTATGATTGATAAGTTCCATGACAATAACTTCTTTAATAATGTCAGGTGTGTGAAGATACCATTAGGAGTTGAATATTCATCAAATAAAACCATTAAGGATTATGAAACTATTGATATCACATATATTGGAACTTTAGGCAAGCATAAAGGAGTTCATACATTAATCAGTGCTTTTAAAGATATTGATAATGAAAACATTAAATTACATATTATTGGTAAGGGTTATGATGAAGATGAGTTTAAGCAGTTAGCAATGGATGATGACCGGATTGTTTTCCATGGTTTCGTGGATAACAAGGATATTTTAAAGTTTTATGAGCAGACAAATGTTTTTGTTATTCCTTCTATTTGTTATGATAACTCCCCATTAGTTATTTATGAAAGTTTCAGTACGGGAACTCCTGTTATTGGCAGTAATATTGGTGGTATTCCTGAACTGGTCATGGAAGATTATAATGGTTTTTTGTTTGAATCAAATAATCCTGAAAGTTTGAAGAAGAAACTTGTAAAAGTAATAAAAAACAAAGAATTATTAAAAAAGTTAGAGGATAATGCATTTAACAGTTTACCAGATAATTCTATGGAAACTATGATTGACCAGATTATCAGTGAATATACTAAATTAGTTGAGTAGTGGATGATATGGAATTTAGAAACATTTTTACTATGAATGATTGGAAGTTTAAGGAGTTTGCAATTGTTATCCTAGTAATCCAATTATTGATGTGGGTTGTAGGATATTTTTCCTTTAATGAGATGCACATTCCAATATTCAATGATATAATCACTTTATTATATCTTAGTTTAGTTCCCGGTGTTCTTATTTTAAGAATAATGAAGATACATAAGCTTGGAAATACTTTCACAACATTACTGTGTGTGGGTTTGAGTGTGCTTTCTACGATATTAATTGGTTTGTTTATGAATCAGGCATATCCTCTCATTGGTATAACTCGTCCACTTGAAACAGTTCCATTGCTTGCTACATTCACAGTGTTTAATATGCTGTTACTGTTAATTGCCTATAAGCAGGACAGTGAGTATTATCATTACAGCAGTTCTAAATTAAACTTTGAATTATTAACTTCTAATCAGTTTATTTGTCTCTGTATTTTACCACTTATTGCAATAATTGGTGCTTATACATTACAGTATGATGGAAGAAATGAGATTCAGATTCTTTTATTAATATTGATTTGTGTACTGTTGTTGTCCATGGCTTGGGGTTATCTTAAGAAGGAATATTATCATTTGGCAATATTCAGTATAGCAATATCATTATTGTATTATAGTGTTTTGATTTCTAATCATATCTGGGGTTATGACATATTCTTTGAGTACCAGTTTGCTACTTATGTGATTAAAAATGGAATATGGGATCATACGTGGCCACACGCTTATAATGCTATGTTAAGTGTTGTAATGTATGCTCCTATATATAATAAGTTATCTGGTATGACTCTTACCTGGATTTTGAAGTTTATTTATCCGTTCTTATTTTCATTGATAAGTATTGGATTATATAAGATTTTTGAAAAGCATACTGGTGGAAAAATTGCTTTTTTAGCAGCATTTTTCTTTATTGCATATAATGGTTTTTCATATGGTTGGATGGTGCAGATGGCCAGACAGCAGATTGCCGAGATATTCCTTGTACTTCTTGTATGGCTGATGATTGACAGAAAGATACCTCAGAATAAGAGGAAGATATTGTACCTGTTGTTTGGTGTGGGCTTGATAGTGTCACATTATAGTGTAACATACCTGTTTATGTTTATGCTACTTGCCACTATAGTAACGTTAACATTACTATCAAGTCGTTTCGGTAACATTATTAATACCATACTGTTAAAGTTGGGTGTGGAAAGAAAGTATTTTGGTGAATACTTTAAATTGAAGGATCAGACCATTAGTTTGCCCTTATCGTTGTTCTTCATAGGGTTTATAGTGGTTTATTATTCGTTAACTGCGGACAGTAAGCCTATTGCATCATTATTTGATGCTTTACGTATTGTATCCAAGAATGTGAATACAATAGTTTTAAGTGGTAAGATTAATCCTATGCTGGTATTAGCTGCTTTGGGTGTTCTTTTGATTGTTATAATTATTGGGTATAACATATTTATAAGAATTTCAAAAGATGTTGATCCGGAGGACATTACTGCTCATCCATTCATTAAAAATCAGTTAACTAAGATTACTCAGATGAGTTTACGGCGTAAACAGGCAATACTTGTTGTTCTTACAATTATTGCTTTCATACATATCTGGTGGCCGTTTAGTTTCATGGACATTGTCAGTATTAATGCTCAAAGGGTTATATTGTTCTCTGTTTACTTTATATTGATTGGATTTGTAATGAACTTTATCAGGCCAAAATATTTGCATTTTACTAGGGAGTATAATGCTTTTGCATTATTTAATCTCATAATTCTTGCATGTGGTCTGTACATACCTGCATTTAGGGGACAGTTAAGTTTACAGAGAATATATGAAGTTACGTTTGTAGTATTGGCACCATTTTGTATAATAGGCTTATATTACATCAGCAACTCGGCTATTGGATTGGTTAAATCAACAGACCTAAGAAAACGTGTCGGCATAACTATGAAAGTTATCGGCGTATTCCTTGTATTGTTCTTCATACTTAATACGGGTCTTATTGATTATGAGGTAGGTCAAAGTTCAACATTACCTATAGATAATACTATTGATGCTCCAATATTTAGTCAGGGAGAATATGCGGGCGTTGCATGGTTTAATCAGTATTATGATAATAAGGAGAACAACACCCTGTTTTCAGATGCCTTCAGTAATATTTTACTGTACTGGCTGAATGATATGCATACAACGAATCCGAAAAATATGTCGGATATGGAGCCCGGAAGTTATCTGTTCCTAAGATCAAACAATATTAAACATAAATCATTCCTATATGGAAATGGAGAATATTTACCGTTAGATGAACCTATAAGTAAATCAAGTAAAATTTATGACAATGGAGATTCACAGATTTATAGAAGAATGACACATTCATGGTGAAAAATATGAAAACTAAGATTTTGTTTACACATAATACTGCAATGTGGTATAGATTACCATTCTTCAGAAAATTATCTGAAATATATGACCTTGACTTAGTTTTCACACACATTAATGTCATACATGATGTTTATGATAAGAATGTTGAAAATAGGATAGAAGGTCTTGAAGGAGTAAACTACACTGTTCTTAAGAATAGTGGCGGCTTTGCAAGAGGGTTGGTTTCTAAAGTTTTGCACAGGTATGATTTAACAGTAGGTGGGAGTTGGGATACTCCCCAGGAACTTCTTGAAAGCATACTCCTTTTTGTAATTACCAAGATAAAAAGGGAGCCCCTGGTCATATGGCGTGAAGATTGGGATTGGCAACGGGAAAATAGTATAAAAGAAAGAATTCTCATCCTTATTATCAAATTTTTATGCAATCATAGTGATGCAATATTAGTTCCGGGAAGCTTACATAGGGAATATTTTAATAAAAGATTAGATGTTCCCATTGATAAAATCCATATTATGCCTAATGTAAGTAATATAGAGGGTAATGCTGATTTAAGTAAAAAAGAACATTCTTCTAGGAAAATATTGTATGTTGGTCGTTTAATTGAACGTAAGGGTGTGAAGTATCTTTTAGATGCTTATAATAATTTAGATGTTGCTGATTGTGAGTTAATCATTGTTGGTTCAGGACCTGAAGAGGAAAACTTAAAAGAATATGTTAACGAAAACATGATTAAAAATGTTACATTTACTGGTAAAGTAAATAATGAAAAATTAGAAGAATATTATAATTCAAGTAACTTAGTAGTTATTCCTTCCATAAATAAGGGCATGGGCGATCCATGGGTTTTTGTTTTGAATGAAGCCATGTATTACTATAACCCAGTTATAGCAACTAATGCTGTTGGTGCAGCACCGGATATGATTAAAGATAACGGGTATATTGTAGAAGAAAAAGATAGTACTGCCCTAACAGATGCTATGAATAAAATATTAAATGATGAAAGTTTACAAAAAAAGATGAGTCTTAAATCAAAAGAAATAATAGATAACGAATTTCAGTACGTTAATATGATTAATTCGTTTAACGACCTTATAAAAAAAATAAGAGATAATAATTAAGTTATATACTTAATTACACTTTTTACTATATATTCGAGATTACTTGCAAATACATAATCATATCCATGACTTTTCAAATAAATATCAGGATAAGCTATTCCTGTAAAACTACTTGAACTATAATTGTCATCATGTGCTCTTTTTAAGAATTTCATACCCGTAATATCTGCACTAGTTTCTGAATAAAAAACCAGGAACATTAACCTGTTTTCCTTAGTTCTCATAAAACTTCTAGTACATATATCATATATTACTCCTGCATCTGCTCCACTAAATATGGATACCTGAACTGCATCCTTAGGTAATGACTTATCCCATATATCATCACAATGCTCATTAGGACCATACCCCCCTATTTTCACAGTATAACCATAAGATCCTAGTTTTGATTTAATACTGTACATAAATGCATAATCATCTTTTAAATTATATACTACATCACTTGATATGTATATTGTTCTTGATTTAGAATTTGAAGGATGAATACTCTCCCAATTATACACAGTATTTGGCGTAGGCAGATAACTTGATGAAGTTACATCAAATATTCGTGCATATGTATATACAAGATTGAAGTATCCTAATGTTCCACGAACTGTTGAAATAGATGTTGGTGGCTTGTTATATTTTTGCATATGCGAATATACTCTGTCACCTATTTCCAGTACCTGACTTATAGTATAATATCCGGAAGTTACAGAATCTTTCTGAGTTGTAACTGTTTTATAAAATTTATATGGTATTTTTTCAGAAGATTTTCCATTGTTAATATTTTTAGCTGACTGAATCATCAAAGCCAAAAATTCAGATAATGCAATCCTTGACTTACCTATATAAACTGTGGTAACTGTATGATTAGATTCAAACTGATTTCTGACATCAACAGCTGCTGATTTAATTTGATTAAATGTAAAATACTCCTCCACAAGTATTGTTAAATTATTAGAAGCACTACTCTCAGCAAATGTTGAAGTAGGCTTTAACATTGCAGTAATTTTATAAGTTCCCCTAGCTAATTGAGTTGTATTGTATGTGAAAGAAACTTTACCATCAGATATAGTTGAATTTCCCACAGTCTTATCATTTATTTTAAACACAACAATCCCAGAAGGCAAATAATTTGAATTACTTTTTTCAACAACAGTTGCCTTAAGCACTACTGAATTAGAATATCCGGAAACTTTACTAACAGACATTCTCGTAGGTATTGCTGAAACATTTAAAATTGCCTTTTGGGAAACATCAGAATTTAGAAAATGATCCCCACCATAAGTTGCAGTAATATTATACAGTTTAGCTGACAATTTCATAGCAGAGTATGAATAAGATACCACCCCTTTTGATACGTTGGCATAACCAATTGTTTTACCATTAATTTTAAATGCTACTTTTCCGCCAGCTGCAAGATTACCTGTTTCACTATCAATAACATTTGCAGTTATGTTAAATGTATTTCTTGTTATAACAGAAACATTATTAACTGTAATCTTACTATCATGTTTTAATAAAGTTAAAACATTACTAGCAGAACTTTCCAAATACTTGGAATTTTCACCATATTTAACTGTTAAATTATACTCCTTAGGAGTCATGTCTGCCAAATCATAAGATAAAGATGCAATACCCTGACTTACTAATGTGGTACCAATGGTTCGTCCATTGATTTTAAAAACAACTTTACCTTCATTTATATTATTTCCTTTCACATCAGTAACTTTAGCATTGAAATTTGTTGTAGTGTTATATTTTACTGACTGTGAATCAATTGATATTTTAGAAGCTGTTTTAGTAGTTGATGTACTTTCCTTTGTAACATTGTTTTCTTTTTTAATTATTTCTGTATATGAAGACCCATCATTAAGTGTAGTGTCTTCCATGTTAATACTTGCTGTATCTGTTACATTTTCGGCAGATACTGCAGATATAGTTATAAACATGACAGAAATTAATATGAATATTAATATTTTCTTAATATTTACAACTCCCATAATCTTGAATAATATCAAAGATTATTAGTATAGTTTTATTATTAAGTATTATTTATACTTTAACCATTATAGAAAATACGCGTTTAAACAGCTGTTTTATAAGCATCCAATTAAATCTTTTATTAAACATCAAAATACTATCAAAGATTTAATAAAATAATAACAAAAAGTATTATAAAAGACAAATACAAAAAAGTGTTAATACCATCACTTTAAAATTATTCAAAAAATAAGAATTTACTAAGAAAATGAAAAAAAAAGTTTGATGAAAAATATTTCATCAATATATGTCAATATATCCTATGCAGTAACTGTGAATGTTTTTGTGCTGTTTGTTGGGTTGTAGTTTGCTCCACCAGTGTGTG
>CAMNFZ010000033.1 GCA_946537725.1 uncultured Methanosphaera sp. | reverse complement strand
AGGTTTCATCACCAAAATCATAATCATAATCATAATATTCATCAGAATATTCAATCTCATCAAAATAATCATTGGTGAAACTTTCATTTACAAAATTAGTATCATCTAATTCTTCTGCTGAAACAAAAGTAGCTGATAAAAGTAAAATAAACAAAAATATAATTAATTTTTTAAAAATAATCAATAAACCTCCATTTTTTTAATTATAATTTATTTAACATTCTTAGTAAAATATATAGTTTATTTAATAATATTATTAAAGTTTATGTTATTTGGATTAATTTTTTAGTATATGTTTCTTCAGTACTCTAACTGTAAATAATATATTTTTTGTAGTACATACATAATAATATTATTAATTGATTATGGAGGTTTGTTTATGGTGTCAATGTCAAATGTTAATTTGAATCTTAATGCAGTTGTAATTATACTGTTAGGTATTATTGCTTGTTTATTTCCTATGCTATCAACTATGACTATTGGTATGATTTCAGGTTTTGCTTTCTTTATGATTTCTATTTCATTATTGTTATTTGGTTTGTCCATATTTAGACATAATCTGTTATTTGGGCTTGTTCATATTATATTGGCATTTCTTGCAATTTTCCTTAGTTTGTCATTAATATTTAATCCACAATTTGTAGCAGGATTTATTGGTTTTATTACTTACTTTGTTGGATTATTGATGATTGTTTTAGGATTTTTCTATGCATTTGTTGGTAAAGATGCATCATATTTTGCATATTTTGGTATTGCAACAATAATTCTTGGAATATTATATATTGTTTTAGGATTATTTGTTAAAAATCCTATTCATCTAGGATTAATAGTTGGTATTTGGCTTATAATATCAGGAATTTTTGATTTTTTAAGACCACAAGCTTATATTTAAATAATATAATCTTTTCTTAATTTTTTTTGGGAAGTGATAATTATGTTAATGGTTACTACACCTAATATTGAAGGAAAAACGGTGAAACAATACTTAGGTATTGTAAATGGGGAAGGATTAATTGGTGCAAATATTTATAAAGATATCTTTTCTGGTGTTCGTGATGTAGTAGGTGGCAGAACATCTAATTATGAAGCAGAATTAAAAAAAGCAAGAGATATTGCCTTAAAAAGCATGCAGGAAAAAGCTGAAGAATTAGGTGCCAATGCTATTTTAAATGTACGTCTTGAATACAGTAATCTTGGTGGTACAATGGGTAACACTATTCTTATTAGTGTTAATGGTACTGCAGTTTTATATTAAAAAAAAAGTAGAGTATTGATAAGATTTAAAATAATCTTATTCATATGCTTTGTTAAGTAATTCCATAATGTTTATAACACTTGTTTTAGAATTTTTCTTTTGTAATGAATCATTTATATTAAATTCACAGAAGGGACATATTGTTACTACATGATCTACATCTAATTTTTCTATCATATCCACTTTATCATCAGCTAAAGCTTCTGCTATTTCTGGTTTTCCACTTTTAACTCCTCCACCTGCACCACAACATTGATCAGGTTTTTCCATTTCAACGAATTCAACACCTTTGATATTTTTAAGAATATTTCGTGGTTCTTCAGTTATGCCCTGACTTCTTGCTAAGTGGCATGGGTCATGGTATGTGACTTTAACATTAACTTCATTCATATCTTCAGGATTTAGTTTGTCTTCTAAAAATTCACTAATGTTTAACACATTCAGTTTAACACCATACTCTGGGTAATTGTTTTTTAGTGTTGCTCCACAACCAGCACATACTGTTAGTATTGTATCATAATCCTTGAATATTTCATAGTTTTTATCAACTAGATCTTGTACTATGTCAATTTGTCCGGTTCTAAGCAGTGGTGAACCGCAGCAAACTTGTTCTTCAGGTACATCAACAGTATAACCTAATTTTTCAAGAACATTAATAAGGTATTCTGCAATCCATGGCAGTCTGTTATCAATCATACAACCAGTGAAGAATGCAATTTTTCCATTGTTGTTTTTGTGTGTTTTATTATATTTTTTAATAAAACCTTCTGGATATTCACTGTCTTCTTTTGCTTGAACTGAACGTCCTGTTTCCATTACTGCTTTTCTTATTTGTTGATGTTCTGGTAATGGTCCCTCATTTTCCAGGAATATTTTTGCTCTTAACTTTTCTATAGCTTTTCCATAAATATCTATTTCTCTAGGGCATGTTTTTGAACATTCTCCACATGAAGTACAATAGTAAATTCCATTTTCAATTGCTCTTTCAGATAATGTTTCGTCCTCTCTTGGATCAAATTCTATGTTAGAAAATCCTCTCATAAAATATGGTCCTACATATAGTCCTGTTTTTTTAATTACAGGACACATAGAAATACAGGAGTAACAGTCTATACAGCCTCTTAATTGGTCACATAAAGCATATTCTTCTGGTTTGATAAGGTCTGGTTTTGTTTTTGGCAGGTCACAATCTTCTGATGCCATGTACATGTTTAAATTTTTAACATAGTTGTTTAGTTCTGTTCTGTCTACGATTAAATCTTTTATCACTGGAAGGTCTAATGGTTCTAGTATGTCATTATCATTAATTTCTGCTTTACAGGCTAGTTTAGCTTTTCCATTAACTTTTATTGCACATGATCCACATTGTCCTGCCCTGCATGAATATCGGTATGCAATGTTTGCATCATATTTTTTGTTTATTCTTGATAGAGCATCTAAGACTTTCATCTTATTTATTTCTTCAATTTCATAAGATTCAATGTAACTTTCTTCGGTTACTGGATCATATCTTTTAACATTAACAGTAATCATATTAATCTTCCAAATTATTTCTTTATAAAAATTCAGGTTATAGGTCTTATTTATTTGATAAACATTATGTATTGTTTATTTTTATTATTTTATCCTATTTTAATATTTCATTTTTCTTTCTTTTATACATTTTTAATAAATAACTTATATTTTATTAGATAAACATATTATTAATCTATAAAAATATTTTTATGAACTATGAAATTGTAATAATTTTTTTTTGTTATGTTTTAATTTATTTAAAGGAGTATTATTATGAATATAAATGAATTATTAAGTCCTATGAAAGGAGAAAAGCGTTTCATGTTAGGAAATGAAGCTGCTGTAAGGGGTGTCTTGGAAGCAGGTGTTTCACTTGCCGCAACATATCCTGGAACTCCTTCATCAGAAATAGGAGATATCCTATTTAAAATAGCTAAAGATGCAAATGTTTACTTTGAATTTTCAGCTAACGAAAAAGTAGCAATAGAAGTAGCTGCATCAGCAGCAAGTACTGGTCTCAGAACATTTTCCTTTATGAAACATGTAGGAGTTAATGTGGCAGCAGATTCATTCATGTCTTCAGCATATATCGGTGTAGAAGGCAGTATGTTAGTACTAGTTGCAGATGATCCGTCCACATTTTCTTCACAAAATGAACAAGATACCAGACATTTCGCAAGACAAGCAAACATTCCATTATTTGAACCATCAAATCCCCAGGAAATAAAGGATTTTATACATTATGCTTACAATATCTCTGATAAATACAATATTCCAGTAATAATAAGAACAACAACACGTGTATCTCATATGAGGGGAATAGTAGAAACAGGAGAATACACAAAAAACACTACAAACTATGGTGAATATAAAGATAATGGATTACATGTTCCAGTACCTGAAGCAGCACGTGTAATGCATAAAAACTTGGTTGAAAAAATTGCAGACATCCGAGAAGAATCAAATAATAGTCCATTAAATAAAATCATTGATAATGGAGCAAAAGTAGGAATAATAGCATCAGGTGGAGCATATAATTATGTGGCTGATGTAGTTAGACAAAATAACATAAAAGTCAACATATTAAAAATTGGTTTTTCACATCCATACCCAGAAGAATTGGTCAGAAAATTCCTTACTGAAAATGAAGAAGTACTTGTTGTAGAAGAAGTAGATCCAATTAATGAGATTGAAACACTTGCAATAGCAGGAAAATATAACATTAACACACACATTCATGGAAAACGTGATGGAACATTACCGGAAATATTTGAATATACTCCAGACATAATATTTGATGCATTACAAAAATTGTCCTCATTTGAAGATTCCAGAAAAGTTCCAAATGAATTATCAGAAATTCCTTTACCTTCAAGACCTGCAACATTATGTTCTGGATGTCCACATAGAGCTTCATATTATGCAGCAAGAGAAGCAATAAATAGTTTAAACCTTGATGTTGAAAGTATACATCCATCAGATATTGGTTGCTACACTCTTGGGATAGCTCCACCATATAAAATGGCAAATTATTTAATGTCTATGGGAGCAAGTGTAGGTACAAGCTGTGGATTCAGTAAATCAACAGAGGAACAACCAATAATCAGTTTTATTGGAGATTCAACTTTCTTCCATGCAGGAATTCCACCACTCATAAACGCAGTTCATAACAAGACAAAATTCACATTAGTAATTCTTGATAATCGTATTACTGCTATGACAGGTGGACAAACAAACCCTGGAATACCAATTGATGGTATGGGTGATGAAGCACCTGAAATATCAATTGAAGCACTTGTTAAGGCAATTGGTATTGAATTTGTTAGAAAAATCAATCCATTAAATGTTGATGAAATGATTGATATTTATAAGGAAGCATTAAACTATGAAGGAGTATCAGTAATTATTGCAAAATATCCATGTAATCTCATAAATAAACAAGCTATTCGTGAAAGAAATTATCAAATTGTTGTAGATGATGATAAATGTGTACATTGTAATATTTGTGTAAATAAGCTGGCATGCCCAAGTATTAACATAATAGATGGTAAGATCACGATTGATCAGGTATGCAACAAGTGTGGAGTTTGTACAGAGGTATGTCCTACAAATGCAATATATAAGAAGGAGTAGATAATTATGGTATATAATATTTATATTTGTGGAATAGGTGGACAAGGGATAATTAAAACATCTATTGTAATAGGCGAAACAGCAATACACAAAGATATGAATGTTGTTATGAGTGAAATTCATGGTATGAGCCAACGTGGAGGAGTAGTATCCACCGAACTAAAAATCGGTGAAGATCAAAGTCCTATAATACAAGAAGGAGGTGCTGATTTAATCTTATCATTTGAACCAGTTGAAGCATTAAGAGCTCTTCATAAATCAAACAAAGATTCTATAATAGTAACAAACATTTCACCAGTACTTCCATCAACAATCAATCAACAAGATGTGGATTACCCTGATGTAGAAAATATTATAGAAGAATTGAAGGGTAAAGTATCTACTGTTTATGCAATTGATGCAAATAAAATAGCGTTAGATGCTGGACACCCATTATCAATGAACATGGCAATGCTTGGTGCAGCAACTGCAATATCTACATTCCCATTAGAAAAAGATGATGTTATAAGTATCATGAAGGATAATCTTCCACCAAAATCTATAGAAATAAACTTAAAAGCATTTGAAGAAGGATATAATTCCTGTTTATAATTTTTTTTTCCTTATCTTTTTTTTAGATAAATCTAATTTTATAAAGAATTAGTTAGATAATTTAACACATTTTTTTTTCATATATTAAAATATGAAAATAATTTTAATCATAAAAATAGTTATAATAATTTAATTTATAAAAATTTAAAAGAGTTTTTTGTATGCTACTAAATTAACATAGTAACATTCTCTTTTTGTAGTTTAATATAGTAAAACTATTGTAATGCTAATTTTACATCATCAGCAGTAATAGTTTTACGACCTGCGTGTTTTGCAAGTTTGTTTGCTTGAAGAGCTACTTCATCAGCATATTCTTCAAGAGCATCTGCAAGAGCAACTGCTGCTGCATCACTGATTCTTTCTGCACCGGAATTTTTTAAAATTCTTTTAACTGGTGCTATTGGTAATTCAGCCATGTTGGTTATCCTCCTTTATTTTTATAATTATACTATATTTTTTGATAAATATATATTTATCTTAAAATTATGGCATAAATCATGATTTGGATAACAATGTTTTAATTTATTTTATCAGTAAATAAAATTATAACTTACTAAGGCAAATACTGGTTAAATAATTAATCATATGTTAATTGAATAAATTAGTTATATTGATATAACATGAATTACAAACTAATGTAAAAAGATTAAGTATATGAAAACTTTTTTTTTGTTTATCGATAATATTTTAACTTTAATAATTATTCATAATACAATTATTATTAATCTAATTTTTCAAATAAAGATTATTCTAAAAAAATTATGGTGAATACATGCCAAAAGAGAAAAATAAAGAAATAGATTTAATACTAAACCATCCTAAAAAAGCAATCAACAAGTTAGCAATACCCATAATAATAAGTAACTTGTTTATGATGTTAAACAATATCATTGACGGTATTTGGGTGGCAGGATTAGGACCTAATCCTTTAGCAGCGGTGGGTTTTGTAACACCACTCTTTCTAGCTTTAGTTGGATTTGCAAATGGATTAGGTGCAGGTTCAAACAGTTTAATCGCAAGATATATTGGGGCAAAAGACCATAAAAATGCAGAAAATAGTGCAATACACTCATTAATGCTAAGCATAATAGTAACAATTGTTACTACAATAATAGTCATGTTATTATTAAGACAGTTATTACTATTTATGGGTGCAAATGATGTGATTGATTTATCATTACAATATGGATATATAATAATAGGGGGTTCATTCTCAGTATTTATTCCTGCAATGATATCAGCAATATTCCGTTCTGAAGGAGAAGTAAAAAGAGCATCACGACCATTAATGTTAACTGCAATAATAAACATGGTCTTGGATCCCATATTTATCTATGTACTAAATGGTGGTGTGGCAGGAGCAGCATTAGCAACAGTTTTAGCCGGAGCAATATCGCTCATACCAATGTTATATTGGATGTTTATAAAACGAGACAGTTACTTAAAAATTAATTTAAAAGAATATAAACGTAACCTAATGATTTATAAGGATATATTGGTTGTGGGAATACCTGCAAGTTTAGAACAATTTATCATATCATTTGTATCTATTTTAATGAATTACTGGCTTACCATACTTTCAGGAACAGTGGCAGTAGCAGCTTATACAGCAACGTGGAGATTAGTATCAATAGGAATTTCTCCATTAATAGGTATAGGTGTGGCAGCATTAACTGTTGGTGGAGCAGCATATGGTGCCCGAAACTTTGAAAATATGAAAACTGCACTAAATTATGGGGTAAAATTAGGATTAATATCCTCAGCAATAATATGTGTATTCTTTTTCATATGTGCAGAACCATTATCATTCATATTCTCCTACTCAACAGATAGTGCAATACTTGCAACAAGAATAGTTGAATGTCTAAGAATATTATGTTTCTTCATATTATTCATGCCATTGGGAGTATTAGCAGGAAACATTTTTCAATCAATGGGAAAAGGAACCTTTTCATTACTCATAACTATTCTAAGATCATTTATACTTGAAATAGTCTTTGCAGGATTATTTGCATTTGTCTTTGGAATAGGTGATACTGGTATATATTGGGGATTAGTTACAGGAATGTCTGTAGGTTCAATAATAGGATATCTGTATATTAATTATTATCTTAATAAAAGAAGAAGTTATTTTAAAGAATAACTTTAAACTATATTTTTTTTAGGTTCTGTAAAAAAAATTCTTATTTTAATTAGTTTATTTATTTAGAACTAATATTGTTATAAAAAGTATAATAATTAAAAACTTTTTCTGTAAATTTTATTATTTTTTTATATCCTATTTCATATTTTTAAAAAAGTATAATAATAAGAATCATATATACATACTTTCAGTAATAACATTTTTTAGGGAGGTAAACATGATGAAAATATGTTCAAACTGTGAAAGTCAAAACCCAGATGAAGCAAAATTTTGTAATGTTTGTGGAAATGATTTGCAGAATATAGAATCAGTACAATTACAACAAAACGATTATCAAAGTGATGTTACACAACAACAATATGATAACCAAACATATGACACTCAAAATCTTCAACAAACAAGTAATCAACAACAATATAATAATTCACAATCCGCATATCAAAATAATTATAAACCAACAAATCAGAAAAATGCTATAATAGCAGTTATTTTAGATATAGTTTTAGGATTTATATTATATTTCTTATGTGGGGTAGGACAATTATATTTAGGTTTATATAAACGTGGAGTAGTTTTAGGTGCATTAGGATTTGTTCCAATGATTATAGGATCAATTTTAATCTATTCAGGAAATGTTGGATTAGGTACTATAATCTCTTTAGTACTTGGAATAATATTGGTTATTTATGCTGCATATGATGCATATATCTGTACAGCTGCAATAAATGAAGGTAGACCAATACCATTACTTTTAGGTAATTTTGATATTCAATAAATTCAACTATTTTTTTTGTTGAATTTATTTTTCTTCACAATGAAATTTCAATCCTTTTTTTCTACTCTTTTTAAATTTACTATCTATGATTTATTGTTATGATTGCAATAAATAATAATAGAAGTATATAAATAATTATTAATAATCAATAACTGGTGGTTTAATGAATAAAAAAATATTAATTATAATAACACTATTTATGGTTGTGTTAACATTAAATACATTCAGTGCTAACCAGAAAATCAGTGCTTCATCCAATGATTATTTTACATATTATGGCTTAGATACACCGGCTGGTCAAACACATTCTTTTGCAATCGAAGTAAATAGGAACGTTTATTACATTTCAGACTCAGTAGCAAATAAATTAGCATCTTACAGCCCATCATTTAGGCGACTATACTCTTATGATTTAGAAAAATATGGTAACAAATTCAAACCAGATGTTATAAGTTTTGGTAGTAATGGATTTAATGCATATTACCAATTAGATAATACTATTGATGATGAAATGTTTCAAATAGCTAATGATTATCCGTTTGATTTTGAATACAAAAAAGGCCAACATATAGGATATAATCGTGATGCAAAAGTCATAACAAAAATTTACTATCCAAATGGTCAGGAAATAACAGATACTTATTACTGATTATCTTTTTTTTATTATTTTCTGAGAAATTCTTCATATAATTTTACAAACAAATCAGGATCAAATAAATTATTGGTATTATCATAATCAAATATTATGCAAATTTCAGTAGATTTGGATGTATTAATATCACAAATCCAATGGCTAATTATACTTTTTCTAAAAGCATTTTGTAAAAGATTCTTATTATTATAGGTTACTGTCCATTTGCTACAATCACGTTCAAATTTTATAAGATTATGATAATTATGAACATGATACACGTATTCATCACTATATTCTGTAGAATATACTTTTAAATCTAAATTCAAATCATCATGTAATATTTTTGTAAAATGTTCATTTCTTCTTAAATCTGCTCTAACAAGACTTGACTTTGAAAGTATGATGTGATTAACACCCTCTTCACTAATACTGAGTGGAAGTTGGCCATTATTCCAGTCTAAGGCAGAGTTAACAATTTCTTTTCTTATTTTTTTATCTTCTATCTCTTTTTTAATGATTTCATAACTAAGTTTTCCTTGTTTGCATAGCTTATAATATTTAAGTTTTATTTTTCCATTATTCTCATTTAATATGATTAATTCTTCATCAGTATGCTCTTGTATATTGTCGTTAAAGAGTTGTCTTATTATTGAGCTACTAAAACGTTTTTCTTCTAATTCATCAAAAGAGGAATATTTGATGTTGTTAACTATTTTTTCTAATTCATCCCATTCAATATAATAATCTTTAGCTTTGTTAGTTGTTATTTTAATATTATTCTCACCAATACCTGTAATTAGTCCTTTTTTATAACAATTTTTATGTTTCAATATTTCCATTTTGATATTTGAGAAATTTTCTTCTAAATTGAACTTTCGTGGAATGTATATGTTTTCAGGAATTTTAATCTCATTAAATAGCCAGTAAATGATACAGATGATTATTTCATCTATATTTTTGCCTTCTTGATAATCATCTAAATTTCTTTTTATCTCATCCCATGAATAAAAGTTATTTTCAATTTTTAAGAATTTATCTCCAATACCTTTAATAAATAAGTTGTTATAAAGTTGTTTATTCTTAAAATTTTCCTTATTTTCTATAATATATGATTTCACTTGATTAAAATTCGTATTAAGATTAAAATTTAATGATTTTACTTGCATGGGATAACACTCCTGCTAATTACTGGTATTTTTTAATTTTTGATTTAAATAATTGTGTTTTATAAGATTTATTGTTAAAAAATCATCATGCTATAATTTGTATTTTCTCGTATTAGTATTGTATTATTAATTAATTAAAATATTTTATTTCTGGGATATGAATTCATTAATTTTATTTATTAAGTTATATTAAAAGTATATTATATCTTTTTAAGTTATAATGTTGTTAGGGGGGGGTTGATTTTATAAAAACTAAACATAAAATGTTACTTTTTATTCTTTTGATAATTATTGCAATTGTAGGATATGGATTGTATTATATTGGGGATTATTATCATTCTGAAGTGGACATTCAAAAATTTAATAATTCTGATGTTAATATAAAAACTACGTCTAATGGATTATTGTTGGATTCTTATGGAAATAATACGGCTCTGATTTTTTATCCAGGAGCTAAGGTTGAATATACTTCATATATACCATTACTGGACAAATTAGCAGAAAATGGTGTTGACTGTTTTATTGTTGAAATGCCTTTTAATATAGCTATGTTTGGTAAAGATAATGCAGGAGTTTTGATGAGTAATAATTCATATAATTATACTAACTGGTATCTTGCAGGTCATTCTTTAGGTGGTGCTATGGTAACTGAATATGCAAGTAATCATGAAGAAAATGTAAATGCAATAATTCTTTTATCATCATATAGTACCACTAATATATCTGTACCTGTCTTATCAATTATGGCTTCTGAAGATCATATTTTAAATAAGAAAAATTATGAAATTAATAAGAAAAATATACATTCGAATTTTACGGAGTATGTGATTGAAGGAGGTAACCATGCACAATTTGCTTCTTATGGTAATCAGAAGGGTGATGGTATTGCATCTATAAGTGCAGATGAACAAAAAAATTTGACAGCCAATAAAATATTATCATTTATCAATTTAACTTCCAAATAATATTTTTGGTTTGAAAATAGGGATGATAATGTTTTAATATATTGTTTTGTAGAAAAAGATTAAATGTTTGATAATACAAATTGTTATATATTATTATTTAGATATATAATATATGGAGTATATGTTTGAAGCATTTCTCTTCAAAAGCTGATACTAATTCATGTTGTAAATTATTAAAATATAATGTCAGCACATACACTCCAAACATTTAATTCAAACATACTAATTTTTTAAATAACAAATACTCATTTAATTTCACATATTTCTTTTAATGACTAATAATCAGATGTTAAAAAAAAGTGATAATATTGACTAATAATATAATTTAAAATGTCAATTTTATACAGTTATGATGTGAAAAAATTAAACAGTTTTTTTTGAAGACTATAAAAAAAATGTTATAATAAAAAAAGTGATGGGGAAATAGATTAAATTGAATAAATTTTTTCAGGATCAACAATAGGAGCATTATTTTCTTTTAAAACTTTGTATCCTTTATCCATTTCTTCTAATCTTAATAATACTATTGCATTATCACTATTTTTTAATGCAACCGCATATAAATATTCTAAATTTAGATTATTATCATCTAATATTTTTAATATTTTATTTAAACCACCTGGTTGATCTTCAATCAAAACAGGAATGACCTCTGTGAGTTTTGCTATGTAATCTCTTTCTTCCAATTGTTCTTTAACCTTAACGGGGTCTGCAACTATTAATCTTAGGATCCCAAATTCTGCAGTATCTGCCATGGAAAGTCCACGTATATTTACTTTTAAATCTTCAAGGATATGTAATGTATTATAAATTCTTCCTTCTTTATTTTCTATAAATATGGATAATTGTTTTAAATATTCCATGATTTCACCATTTATTCTTCTCTTTTATCAATAACTCTAACTGCTTTACCTGAATCTACTCTATCAATTGTTTTAGGTTCTACTAAGTTAACAGTAACTCTTAAACCTATTTCATCATGAATTGCTTCAGCTAATTTTTCTTTTATTCCAACTAATTCTTTAATATTATCAAAGAATATGTCTGGTGATGCTTCTACTTTAACTTCAATTTTATCAAGATTATTAGGTCTTGTTAAAATTATCTGATAATGTGGTTCTACTCCTTGTATAGAGAGTAAAGCTTTTTCAATTTGTGATGGGAATACGCTTACACCCTTAATTTTAAGCATATCATCGGTTCTTCCAGTAATTTTTGACATTTTTGCAAGTGTTCTTCCACAACCACATTTTCCATGTTTTATACTTGTTACATCATGTGTTCTGAATCGTATAATAGGCATACCAACACGAGTTAATGTTGTAAGTACTAATTCACCACTTTGACCTTCTGGGATGTGTTTTAATGTTTTTGGATCAATTATCTCCGGATAGAAATGATCTTCGTATAAATGTAATCCATTTTGTTCAGAACATTCCATTGCTACTCCCGGACCCATAACTTCTGTTAATCCATAAATATTATATGCTGGAACATCAAACTTATTTTCTATACTTGTTCTCATTTCATCGGTCCAACTTTCAGAACCAAAACCTATAACTTTTAGGTTTAAATCTGATGGTTTAATATTCATCTCTTCAAGTTCTTCTGCAATATGTAATCCATAGGAAGGAGTAAATATGAGCATGGTAGTTCCAAAGTCTTTCATAAGTTCGATTTGTCTAAGAGTTTGACCAGTGGAGATTGGAATTACTGTTGCACCTATCTTCTGTCCACCATAATGAACACCAAATCCTCCAGTAAATAATCCATATCCATGGGTATTTTGTATAATATCGTTCTCATCTACACCCATCATGGTTAATCCACGAGCCATTACTTCTCCCCATGTATCTAAATCTTCTTTTGTATAACCGGATACAGTTGGTTTTCCAGTAGTACCACTAGATGTATGTATCTCAACAATTTCTTTCTGATCAACAGCGAATAATCCGAAGGGATATGAAGCTCTTAGATCTGTTTTTGTAGTGAAGGGTAATTTTTCTATGTCGTCTAAAGTTTCTATATCTTCTGGATATACTTCTGCTTCACTATATCGTTTATGATAATATGGTACTTCGTTGAATGCTCTTGTAACAACATCTTGTAATCTTTTTAATTGTAATTCTTGCATATCTTCTAATGACATACATTCTTTTTCTTCATTCCATATCATTAATTTTTACTTCCTTTTAAGCAGATATTATTTATTTATATAAAAAGTCCTTATTAATTGTTATTAATAAGAATAACCTTTTTAAACAGATGCTCGTTAATAATAATTTTTTTTTGTTGGAGGAGTATATGTAATATTTTAAATTATTTCATGTGTTTTTATGAACTTTTGACTAGTAGTGTGTTATGTTTTTAAAATATTTTAATCGGATAAATAATAAAAATCAATATTTTTTGTATTTTGATTGTTAAAGAAGGGGGGTATTATAATGAAATTCAAGAGTGTAATATTAATAGTCTACATTATACATTTTTAAAAAAAGTAAAAGTTCAGATTATTCTAAGTAATCATAATTTATAAAAATAAAAAGAATTGTTTTTCACTATTTTTCTATCCATTCGCCATGTCCTGGACATATTAAATAATCAGCATACTTATCTAATATAATTTTTCTACATGCGGAAGCCTTATTGGAATCTGTGTTAACTGATCCCATTAGGTAAGGTGCAATAATATTAAATTCGTATTGTTCGGGAGTAAATCCTTCAATATTTACTAAGATGTCTCCAGTAAAAATTATTTTCTTTTCTTTTTCAACAAGTATAATTTCTCCTTTTAAATGTCCTCCATTAGATTCATATATTTCAAAATTTAATTCGTTAAAACTAAATTCTCCAATTTTTTCAAATTCTTTATCATTTGTTTTATTTCCTATAATTCTTAATTTTTGGAGTTCTGGTGGTTCATATTTTGAAATAATTCTATCCAATTTTATGTAAGGTTCATGTAATTGATTTTCTTCTCGGAAATTCTTTTTACCTTCATGTTCTCTTTTGAAATTTATGAAAGTTTTTTCACTTACATATATTTCTTCAAAAATATCATTTATGCCTATATGATCCATATCTCCATGCGTAAGGATTAATTTTTTTTTCATATTCTCAAAGTTAGGGAATAACTCGTGGAATATTCTTATCATTTCATCCTTGAAACATGCAAATCCTGAGTCAATAAATAATAATTGTGAGTTTGATTCAATTATATACGTATTTCCACCACATGGAGGTTCAATTAAATAAACTGTAATCTTATCTGAAATTATTTTATGGCCTATTCGGGGATTATAATTTTCATTTTTATAATTTACAGTAAAACTAGCAAATTTTCGGATGTAATTGAATGTTTTGAAATAATTCTCATTTTTTTCTTCAAGTATCTGTAATATTTTATTTGCATTATCTAAGAAAATGTTTGTTTCTTTTTGTGTTAATGATAATGTTCTTTTCATTTCTTGGGCAAAATTATGATAAAATACTGTATTGTCAATTATTTTATCCTGTGTATCATAGTTTATTGAAGATATTTCGCAAAATGTACTGATTTCATCAATAACTTCCTGTATAAGTTTTGAGTTTGCTGCATATAATCCTATTTTACAATATTGGTATGATGTATCATTTTCCTGAGTATTCACGTATGAAATATTTACATCGTATTTTTGAAAAATTTCAAGTATGTTTGTAACAGTACCTGGTATATCAATAATTTGTAATGTTAATAAAACATCTACTTCTTCACTTCCATGTTCAAGCAGATAATTTTTTTCTTTTAATTCCTCTGATAATTTAATTAAATCGTTTTCATCAGCATATACTTCTAAAAATACTGTGTGTTGATCTACTACTTTATTGTAACTAAGGCGAGTGATATTTGCATTATGTGAGTATATTATTTTTGAAACTTCTAATAGGTGACCTGAACGATCTTCTAATCTTAGTATAAATGTTTTATATTTCATTATATTTCACCCATTTATTTTTATTATTCAGTACAATTAGTTCCTATTTTAAAATTTATTATATATTTCTTAATTATGGAATTATTCTCATATAATATAATATATAAACTAATTTTTCTTAAAAAAATTATGTTTTATTATTTAACGGCTCTGTAGAAATCATATGAATAAAGTGTGAAAAGTAATACTTTTTATCAAAAT
>CAMNFZ010000032.1 GCA_946537725.1 uncultured Methanosphaera sp. | reverse complement strand
TTTTTGCATAGTTTTTATATATTAGGTTAAATATAACATTGTAATATATAACAATGTTATATTATGTTTTTTTAGTAACATGTTCAGCACACTCAATCAAAAAAAAAGAGAAAAAAATCAATTTTAATATAAAAACAATATAAAAATAAACTTAAATACAAAAATAAATAAAAATAAGCATATAAAATGAAAAAATAATTTCATTAAAGCAAAATTTTCAAAACCTAAATAAATATTTATTACTATACTAATCGGAGGTGACAATATGTGTGAATTATTTGGAATAAGCTCAAAAAGATGCATAAGAATAAACGATTACCTAAACCAATTCTACAGCCACTGCGAACAACACCCACACGGATGGGGCCTAGCAATAATGCAACAAAACCAATCAATAATAGAAAAACAACCAGTAAAAGCATGCCAAAGCAAAGAACTACAAAACATACTAAAAAATCCAATAATAGTAGAACACGCTTTCGCACATATACGACTAGCAACCATGGGCTATACGGATTCATTCAATTGTCACCCATTCACAAAGATTGATAATGCTGGAAGAACATGGACATTAATACATAATGGTACAATATTCAAATATGAACCATTAAACAGGTATATATCAAATCAATTAGGAGAAACAGATTCAGAAAGAATACTACTATTCATAATAGATAAAATAAACGAAGCACAAGATTACAAAAATGCTCCACTAGATGAAAACGAATGCTTCCACATGATAGAAGGAATAATACGCGATCTATCAGAAGGAAACAAATTAAACCTAATGATATTTAATGGAGAATTCATGTATATCCATGCCAACTATAAAAAATCATTATATTCCCTAAAAGCACATGATAGTATATTCTTATCAACAAAACCCCTCAGTAATGAAAAATGGGAAGAATTTCCAATAAACCAAGTCATATCCTTAAAAAACGGTGAAGTCTACAAAAGAGGAAAACCCCACAACCATGAATATGAAATAACAGAGGAAAATTTCAATTACATCCTAGAACACCTGGACCCAGAACTAAAAAACAGTTTAATAAATAAATTTGGGGATTTAAATTATGCAAAAGAATACCAATTCCATAATCGATGAAAAAGCAGTTCGAAAACGATTATATGAAAGATTTATAGAACCAACAACAAAAGGATACAAAGACTACGTAGGAGTAGAAATAGAAATACCAATATTAAATCTTGAAAAAACAGCAGTAAACTTTATGATAGTTCATAGAGTCACCAACGAATTTTTAGAAACATTCAAACAATTCAAACGTAACGTAATAGACCACAATGGACATACATGTTCATTAATCGATAAAAAAACAGGAGATATTGTCTCATATGATTGTTCCTACAATAATCTGGAATTTTCTCTAGGCAAAGAAACAAATCTAAACAACGTACATCAACGCTTTTCAAAATACTATACTTTCTTCAAGGAAACATTCGAAAAATACAATCATACACTAACAGGTTTTGGAGTAAACCCCTACAGAAAATATAATAAACACATACCAATACCAAGTGAACGCTACCAAATGCTATACCATCATTTATGTTCCTACTCTCGATACTCAAAACTGCCAAAATACTTCCATGACCATCCAGAATATGGAATGTTTTCAAGCGCATCACAAATACAACTAGATGTGGAAAAAAAAGACCTAATCAGAACCATAAACACATTCTCAAAACTAGAACCATTAAAAGCAATACTATTCTCCAATTCAGTACTGCTAGAAGAAAACGAAGATTTAATATGCTGCCGGGACATGTTCTGGCAAGACAGCACACACGGAATAAACCTCCATAACATAGGAATGTATGAAACCGAACTAGAAGACATAGAAGACTTACTTAAATACATAGAATCATTAAATATATACTGTACAATGAGGGATGGATTCTACATAAACTTTCCAACAACAAACATAATGGAATACTTCAAACAGGAAACAATACACGGTGAATTCTGTGACAAAGGAAAATATGATCAAGTGGAATTCACACCAGAACTCAACGATATAAAATATCTAAGATCATTCAAATTCCTGGACCTAACCTACAGAGGAACAATAGAATACAGAAGTGCATGCACACAACCAATCAAAGATGCAATGACAGTAGCAGCATTCCAACTAGGATTAAAACACAACCTTGATAAACTCGAAAAAATACTTGACGAAGATGAAGTAATATACCATCAGGGATACACAGCAACAGAGTTACGAAAACTATTAGTAAACCGTAAACTTCCATCATTCATAAATGAAGAAAAACTTTACCAACTACTCGAACAGATACTAGACCTTGCAAAAGAAGGACTTGAAAAAAGAGGATATGGTGAAGAAAAATACCTCAAAGGATTATATGAAAGAGTAGAAAAACATACAAATCCAGCATTAAACCTGTTAAACTCATTAAACAATGGATGTTCATTAGAAGAAATTATCGACGAATATGGAAAAATAGAATAATCTCTTCTTAGCCACCCTTTACTTTTTTTTAATAATTATTTTTCATATTATACTGTTTACTATATACTTTTTAATTATAAATATTGTTAAAATAATTTTGAATAAATTTAAGTATTTAAATATCATAATATAAGATATGAACTATTAAAATTTTTATCCAAACAAGTAAATCTAAAGATTATAAACATAGCATCTAATAAAAAACATAATCAAATTAGGCATATGGATAAAAAAAATTTTTCAAAAATATATATAATGGAGTTTAAAGCATGTTTCTAAATAAAAAACATTTCCTTTTATTTATTACTGTTTTAATCGTTATGATGACAGCATGTGTAGCAGTAAACGTTGACGATACAACAAATGATACACAAGAAGTTTCAAAAAATACACACACAAATCTACAAACAGATAACAATGAAATTACAACAACAAATGATAACACAATAAACACACACAACAATAAACAAACAGTTAAAGAAGCAAACTATGAAGCTAAAGACACATACTCAGAGTCAACAAAAACATTCAACACTCAAACAGAACAGACAATTATCATCACACCAGAAAACTTTGACAATTACGTAACCAACGGAGAATTCAACGACAAAATAAAACAGGGAGCATACCTAGATTTCAGTGGAAAGTTTGATGACGAACATTATGCAATCAACATAACAAAACCAGTAAACATCTTCTCAAGCAAACATGATGCATTCATATCCCTACATTCAACACAAAGACTTGAAAGCGGATATCCAATACCTTACAAATCATTCAGAATAACCAGTGGAGGATCCGGAACAAACGTCACAGGAATATACTTTGAAAACACAATGATAGTAACACTAAAGGCACGTGACATAATCTTTGACGACTTAACCATATACTGTACCACAGATTATGGATGGGGACTAGGAGCAACAAGCATCAGACAAAGCCAAAACGTATTAATCAAAAACTCATACTTCAACACAACAGCAAAAAGAGTATGGGTAAGTACAATGGTATTTGCAGCCTCAAAAAACTGCACAATAGAAAACTGTACCGTAGTAGGAAGTGGATACATAGGAAACCTCGTATACGCAACCACATACAACGTTGAAGTAGATGACAAATACGGAAACAGCAACATAACCATCCGCAATAATACCATTATCGGAAGAGAAATAGTACAAGGTATTGATACATGTTACAGTGTATGTGCAATAGGAGATAATATTACAGTAGAAAACAATTATATAGAAAACAACAATGGATTAGTTATAATGTCACAATACGGTGATGAAACTGATGAAATATACATAGCAGAAGGATCACCCGGAAGATTAGATGTAATAAATAACACATTAGGTCCGGGTAAAATAGGAGTAATCTTTGACCCCTGTGTAATAGCCAACAATACATTCTATGGAAATGTAATATTAGACACACCCAACACAGCAATAAAAGAAAACAACACAGTTAAACCAGCCAGTGAGAACCCATATACAACATTTAAAACTGCACAGGAACATGATGCAACAATAACAATCACCGCTCCAACAAAATACTACTACTATTCAGAAGCAACAATAAACATTACATTAAAGGAAGATGACAACATAACACCAATAAATGAGGGAAGACTTGAACTATATATCGATGGAAAGCCTTACAGGAATATCACAGTAAATAACAGTCAGATAAGCCTAGTTTATGCTAATGAAACACTGGGAACACATAGGATAAGAGCATGGTACTATAAACCAGGCAGCAACATATCCAACTCACAAAAACAAGTAACACTAGAATCAATACCAATAAGTGGAACACTACAACTACAAACACAGGAAGATGTACACATTGGAGACACAATAACATTAAACGTATCATACACCTTAGAAGAGGAAGCACAGGTAGATGTGAACATAACATTTGAACTACCCGGACAGCAAAGCATAACATTACCTGCAAAAGATAACAGGGTAAGTTTACAGACAACAATCACAAACGATTACATACGTGACATTCTTGGTGGAAGAGAAAGAAGCATTAAAATAACAGCCACAACCAACGATACCAATGTACAAATAAAAGAAATCAGCACAAAACTTGGAGTAAAAAAAGCAAACACTCAGATAACAATAACACCACAACACACAGTATACAATACACCAACAACCATAACAGCAACAATAAAAACACCAAACAACCTAACAATAAACACGGGAACAATAACATTCAAAGACCAGGATGGAAACATAATAAATACAAAATATGTAAAAAACAACGAAGCAACAACCACAGTAATATTCAACAACACTCAACCGACACCAATAACAGCAACATATTCCGGTACAACATACTACGAAGCAAACACCACAACAACTGGAATAGATGTGCAAAAACAGGATATGAAGATAACAATAGATAAGATTCAGGATGTTACATATGGACATGAAGTTACAATTACAGGTACATTCAAGGATGGCCTTGGCAATGCACGTGCAAACATTGCACTAAAAATACTTATCAACGGTAAAAGTATTAGTACAAGAACAGACCTAAATGGAATATTCAGTGTAAATAGTAAAGTAGGAGTTCTGGGAGTAAACAATGTAACAGCAAGTCATGCTGGTGGAACAAACTACAACCCAACCAACACATCAAGTACCTTCAAAATGATTAAACAGGACCTTAAAATAAGTGTTGATAAAATGGGCACAGTAGTATATGGTAGCAGTGTAAATATTAGTGGAACATTAAAAGATGGTGATGGCAACCTACGAGCAAACACTGGTGTAAAAATACTAATCAACGGCAAAAGTGCAACAGCCAAGACAGACAAAAATGGTAACTATGTATTCACCATTAAGATTGGTAAACTTGGTGTGAACAATGTTACTGTCAGCCATAATGGTGGAACAAATTATAATCCGGCAAGTGCAAGCACAACATACACGGTTGTAAAAAAAGACCTAAAAATAACACTAAACCCTATAGGAACAGTAACATATGGATCAGTAACAATCACTGGTCTCTTCACAGACTCAAAAGGTACTCCAAGAGCAAACACTGGACTAAAAATCAGCATTAATGGTAAAACAGCAACAGCAAAAACAGATGCAACCGGTCACTTCACACTAACAAGTAAAGTTGGAGTAATTGGGGTGAACAATGTAACTGCTTATCATAACGGTGGAGGAAACTACAACCCAACAAGTACAAACGTTACATTCATAATGAAAAAACAGGACCTTAAAGTAAAACTTGATGCTATAAAAGATGTGACCTATGGTAACAGTGTAGTAATAACAGGAACATTCACAGATGCTAGTGGAAAAGTAAGAGCTAACAGTGCATTGAAGATAAGCATAAATGGAAAAACGTTAACCACAAGAACAGATGCAAGTGGTAAATTCCGTGCAAACAGTAAAGTTGGAAGCATAGGAGTAAATAATGTAACAGTATCCCATAATGGTGGAACAGGATTTAATCCAACCAGTACTAGTACAACATTCAAAATGGTGAAACAAGACCTTAAAATTACAATAAATCTTATTAGTAATGTTAAAAAAGGCAGCACAGTAACAGTCACTGGTACTTTCACTGATGCTAATGGTAAAATTAGGGCAAACACTAATCTTAAAGTTAGTTTTAATGGGGTGGAATACACAACCAGAACTGATAGTAAAGGTGTATTCACATTCACGACAACAGCTAACAAAGTTGGTTCAAACACAATAATTATATCACATGCTGGTGGGGCAAATTATAACCCAACAAGCAGCATGAAATCATTTACTGTATTGGCTTAATAATAATCTCCTATTTTGTTTTTGAATCAATTCTTTACTTTTTTTTATTTTTTAAAAGGATAATATCTGTTTATAAAGTAATATTATGTTTTATTTGATTTTTATGGTGTAATCAATAAAATAATATATTTATATTGATATAAGTATTCTTATTGATGTAATTTATAGAAAAATATTTAATAATGATATGACTGAAAAATTGGAAATATTATTTTTTTGGAATTAAAAATGTAATCTTATTCTTGCTGGCATTAGTATATTTTCTTTTATTTTTTTGGTTTATGTAGTTTTAAAAGTCGATGTTGATGTTTATAAAAGGTGGATAAGATTATTTGTTTATTGCTTTATGGAGGTATATGTTGATGAAACCTGAAGAAGTTAAACGTATGGAAGAGGAAGAGGATGAGGAATTTGTTGGATTGAATGTTGATTCTAATTTGTTGGAAGCGGTTCAGGTTCTTTTTAAAACGGAGCCTGAGGTTGAAGTGTTTTATGATTCATTTTTGGAACGTATGCAGACTGATAAGAAGTTACGAAAGCATACGGATAATAGGAAACGTATGAATGCTGCATTTTTGGATGAGCTTCTTAAGTATCATGATATTGATACTATTAATGCTGCATTGGATGGTGTTAGTACTGATGATGTGGTTATTGGTGATGAGGAGAAGGATGTTGATAAGATTCTTCGTCAGACTTTTAAGAATAAGATGGAGTTTAGGATGTTTATGACTTATATTAGTCAGTTTATGATGGAGGAGAAGGATTCTCCGGTTGAGGCTGCTGCTAAAAGTATGAAACGTTTGGGTAAGTCTGATAATGATATTCTTCAGATAACCAGTATAATTGATAAGGTTTTTTAATTTTTTCTTTTCCAACTATTTTTTTTATATATGAAATATTTGTTCTAATTGCTTTAAATATCTTGTAATCAATGAATTGAAGCTTATTTTTTAAATAAAACATTTATATACTTTAATGATATATATAATATTGAATCATTTAAAAATAATTAAATGATTTTTATTAAATAAACAATTTTAAAGGTGGATGATTAGTATTAAACAAAAATATAAGAAAAATACGCAAAATTATCTTGATAAAAATGTAAATAATATATTTAAGAACTTAGACATAATATCTGAAATAAATGAATCTGAATATGTATATCTGGATAAAATAGACTTACAATATATTAATAATCCATTATTAAAAAATAAAATAGTTATTACAAAGAAAATTAACAATTATTACATGTTTGAAAATAATTACTTAGACAATACAAAAGATATGACAAAATTAGATTACAAACAAATAGTTGATTTAATAATACTAAATAATACCGAAAAAGGTTTAACAAAAGATATTGAAGAATTAATAGACAATGACACAATAATAATTAAAAATTTAGGCAATAACATAATTTACATAGAAGACAAGAAAAAAGAAGAAAAAATAATAATAACCGGTTGTGAAAAAATAGTTATAAAAGGAAATGGAATTTATTCACAGTTACACTATTATGAACAACTAAACTAATACTAACAAAAATAATTAATATTTAGATAAATATATGTTAAAATAGATAAAATGAATTTAAATTTTAACTATATAACCTCAATGATATTGGGACTGTTTATTGGAAGTGTAATACTATTATTAAGTAGACTGTTAGGTTTACCAATATCTGGTTCAATACTGGCCATAGTATTATCTGCTTTCATAACATCATTCCTATATAATCCATCAAAGAATAAGAAAAATTCACACACAACCATGAGAGGAACAGCAACAAGCATGATATTTTCATTAATATTCAGCTTTATGTTAATCATTTATTACATGCCAAAATTAGGAAATCTATTTGGAACAATGGATATATCAATATCTGCGGCTATAGGGATAATATTGGTTATAACAGTATTATGTGGATTAATCTTAGGAACTATCGGTGGAAGTATAGGTTCAACTTTCAGAGATCTAGTAACAGTTGTATCCTCTGAAAAATAAAACTCTTTTCTCTATTTTTTTTTATTTACATTTTTTTTATCATTATTTAAAAAAACTCTTTCTAGTATGAAACATTAAAATATTACAATTAACATAATAAATATGTACAATATTTTAGGGATTTTAATGAATACATATAAACTTAATAAGTTAAAACCAAATGAACTTAAGACAATAGGTCATTACACAGGTTATGTATGTCTAGTAATATCCATACTGATGATTCCACCAATAATATGTGGAATAATATATAACGATCCCGAACATCTAGTAAAATCATTCATACTATCAGCAATAATCACAAGCATATCCGGAATTATTTTAGTATCATTATTCAGAAGAAAACAATTAACTAACCTATCACTAAAGGGATCATTAATATTTGTATTGGGAATATGGGCAATAATAGCAATATACTCGGGACTGCCCTATGTATTATCAGGACAACTAAATCCATTTGACGCATTCTTTGAAGCCATGAGTGGGATAACAACAACAGGATTTTCATTAATACCAGAAAAAACACACCCATATTCAATAGCAATGTGGAAAGCATTAACACAATGGTTCGGTGGATTAGGAATAATAGTATTGCTCCTGGTAATAGTTCCTTCATCAGTAAGTTTAAAAAGATTATTCTTTGCTGAAGGAAGAACAGAGCAAATGACTCCAAACGTAAAACATACAACAATGATATTCCTAAAGTTATATGCTATACTAACAGTTATTGGTATAGTTTTATATCTTATATTAGGATTGGACTTGTTTGAAGCAATATGTTTCACATTCACATCAGTAGCAACAGGAGGATACTCAATATATTCTTCTGATGCACACATCTTTGATTCAATAGCAATACAAATAGTTACAATGTTTTTAATGTTACTGGGTAGTACAAACTTTGTAATACACTACAGGATACTGAAGGGAAATACAAAAGACCTGTTGAAGGATGTTGAACTACGTGCAATGTTTATAATAGTAACAATAGCAACAATACTAATAATGTTATCATTGTACACAAATGGATATTATAACCATGATGTTTTACAGATATTCAGACACTCAATATTTCAGGTAATATCAGTAATGTCATCCACAGGTTTTGTATCACAAGATATAGGGGCATGGCCTCAATTTTCTTTCTTCCTGCTGATATTATTAACATTTGTTGGAGGATCTATATGTTCAACAAGTGGGGGAATAAAACTATATAATATAGTTATACTCTTCAAATCAATATGGTGGGAAGTAGAAGAGATGATGCTTCCAAAAAATACGATAAAACCAAAACGTATAAACCATGATAAAAAAGAAAGAGAAATAACTGATAAGACAATAAAAACAGTACTGATATTCATAGTTTCATATATACTTATATACTTGTTAAGTACATTTGTAATATTATTCTATTGTAACGACTTTGCAACAGCAAGTACAGTAGCAGCATTATCAATAGGAAATACTGGAATTACGGTAGATTACATATCTGCAAGTATGCCTATTATGGTAAAAATAGTGTTAATAATTGACTTTTGGGTTGGTAGGATTAGTGTATGGCCACTATTCCTGGGCGTATTATATCTTATTAACAGAACCGAAAGTAAAATTAAAAGTATTTAATCTCCATTCATTTTTTTCTTATAATTTTTTTTTCAAATAAATAGATTAATCTTGTTTTTAATAATTAGTAAATAATTTTCAAAAAAAATAGTTAATTGTAGAAGAATTAAACTTCTACATCAATGGTATCAAATGTATCGACATCTTTATAGTTTTTAGAAGTTGCACTATCTAAACCAATTAACATTGTACTTCCATTATGGAATATTGATGTTAATGATGGAGAAATAACTCCGGTTAATCCTAATCCCATGAATAATGTGTTGAACACAAGGATTAACTTATAATTTCTCTGTATTAAGTCAAGCATTTGCTGACTTAATAAACGTGTTGTAACAAGATCATGTAAAGTTGGTCTTAGTAATGTTATATCTGCAACTTCTCTTGCAAGGTCTGAAGAATCTTTCATTGCAACACTTACATCAGCAGCTGATAATGCTGGTGAATCGTTAATACCGTCTCCGACCATGATAACTTTCTTACCGGATGCTTTAATTTCCTCTACTATTGCAGCTTTATCCTCAGGTAATACCTGTGATTTATAATGGTCTACTCCGAGAAGTTCTGCAGTGGTTTTGGCAGCATTTTCAGAGTCTCCGGTGAGCATTATAATATCTTTAATACCTAATTCTCTAAGTTTGCTTAATACTTCACTTGCTTCTTCTCTTGGAGGATCATCTATACAAATGATTCCTTCAAGTTTTCCGTCTATTGCAAAGTAAATGATTGAATATTTGTCAGCATTTTCTTCGATTGTGTCCTGGTCTTCCTCGGATATTTCGACTCCTTCATCTTCTATTACGAAGTGTCTGCTACCAAGTACGGTTCTTTTGCCGAAGAGTGTTGTTGCTATACCGTGTGCAACAATATATTCAACTTCTGAATGTAATTCTTCGCCGTGACTTAGGCCAAGTTCTTTTGCCTTGTTTACTATTGCTGTTGCCACACTGTGTGGGAAGTGTTCTTCTATACACGCTGCCTGTCTTAAAACTTCATCATCGGACAGTACTCCTAATGATACTGTTTTAGCTACGTGTGGGCATGATTTTGTAAGTGTTCCCGTTTTATCGAATATTATTGTGTCGGCTGTAGCAAATGATTCAAGGTATCTTCCACCTTTAACTACTATTTCTCTTTCGGATGCTTCACGCATCGCGGATATAATAGATATTGGTGTTGCCAGTTTAATTGCACAGGAGTAGTCTACAGTTAATGCTGCTATTGCCTTTATGGTACTTCCGGTTAACAGGTAAGTAAGTCCCGTAATTGCGAAGTTCCATGGTACAATAGAATCTGCAAGTTTTTCTGCTCTGCTCTGTATTCCTGCTTTTGCCTTATCTGAACTTTCGATTAAATCAATAATCTGGTTTATTCTTGTTTTTTCGTTCAGTTCATCTACGTTGATTACAATTGTTCCTTCTTCTACAATTGTTCCTGCGAATACTTTTTTGCCTTCTGATTTATGTACTGCTAATGATTCTCCAGTCATTGTTGCTTCGTTTATTGCAGCTTCACCTTCAATGATTGTTCCATCTGCTGGGATTATTGTACCAGTTCTTACTATTACACTGTTTCCTTCTTTTAGATCAGTGAAAGGTATTTGTACTTCTGCTCCTTCTTCGGTTTTTATCCATACTTTGTTAATGTTTAACATTAAACTGTTTTCAAGTGAGTGTTTTGTTTTTTCTATTGTGTAGTCTTCCAGTATTTCTGATAATCCGAGGAGGAATACTATTGATCCTGCTGGTCCAAACATTCCCTGACTTAATGTTACAAATACGCTTGTTGCATCAAGTAAGTCTACATCCAGTCTTAGGTGTATTAGGCTGTCTAATCCTGCTGCCATGTATGGTAGTCCTTCATATACTATTTTTACTACTCTGAGAGGTAGTGGTAGTAATAATAGGGCTGCGTATCTTGTTACAACTTTTTTTATTATCTTGTTTATGTATCGGCTGTCTGTTTCACGAGATATTTCTTCTTGTGTTGGTTCAGCTTCGAACAAATCTGATTTTTTAAGGTTAGCTAAGAATTTTAATATTTGTATTTTTTTACAAGTGTATTCAATGTATATGCTTCCGTTGACTGATGAAACTTTAACAGTTTTGATTCCTTTTTTGCTAGTTAATAGTCTAGCTATTCCATATCCTTGTTTTTGTGTGAATGCATTTTTTCCTGCTCGAACACGAAGGATATTTTTTTTATCATAAACTATTTTAAATTTCATGTTCTCTTGGTCCCACTATTTTTTTTGTGTGAAAAATTATTTGGGGGGAGGTTATGTTGTGTTTATTCTTTGTCTTCTTCTACTTCTTCTTCGTCTTCTAGGTCTTCTAGGTCTTCTAGGTCTTCTGGGCCGAAGATTTCGATTTGTTGTTTTTCTTGTGCTTCTGCGTGGATGTCTTCTGCGTCTTCTTTGATGTTTTCAATGCTTTCTTCTACGCTGTCTTTTATGTCTAGTGCTCCTGCTGTGAGGTTTACTGCGAAGTTGTGTGCTGTTTCTGTTTCTGCTATTTTTTTGATTGCGTATGCGCATACTGCTCCTGCTACAAAGTATTTTACTTTGTCGTTTCCTATGAAGTCTCTTGCGTTTTGCATTATTCCGTTTCCGTTGCCATTTCTATTAAATACCATTTTTTGTCACCTTTTATTTTTATTTTTTTTTTATTAAAATCTCAGAATATTTTTTTTATTCTTGGATATATAATTTTCTAATGATTATAATATTTAAATGTGCCTTTTTTTAGGTTGTATGAAGTTTTTTTTAAGTTTAACTAAAAAATATTTAGGCATTGCTTATTTATTATCGTATTTCATTGTTTTTTAATGTTTTAATATTTCCTGTTTAAGAAAATGATTTGTTTTTATTTCTTGTTTTTCTTAAAGGGTTTATTTTAATCATTGTTTTTTTAATTATTTTAGTTTTGCTTTATTGATTTTTATTTGTCTTCATATTTTTTTAAATATTAATGTTTCATTATTTTTTTGATTATCTTTGTTTTTTGTTGATAATCTTGTGTTTACTCCTTATTTTTTTTGTTACTCCTTTTTGAACATCTTTTCTTTTTTTGGTGTTGTTTGAGGGGTAATTTTTTCATAGGTTATTATACCTATACCCCTATGGGTATATTTTATAATATCAAAAACACAGTATATAAAGGTTACTCCTAATATATACAAAAATACTTTAAAAAGAATAAAGGAAATTAACAACCTGATTTCTCTAACAAATTTGATCTATCTCTAATATTTAAACATGAAATAATTTTTAAAAACAATAATTATCTACAACAATATTTGACAAAGTCAATAATTATAAATAGTCAAACAACAATATATAATAATATACAATAAAACACATTGTAGGCAAAGATAATGAAATGTCCAATAGACGAAGAAAACGTATCATTATCATTCTTATTCACACTATTTCTAAAATCACAAAACACCTACTACAAATACTACCTAAAAGACAAAGAACTATCACTACAACAAATACCAATCCTACTAAAACTACTAAACCATGAATACATATACCAAAAAAACATAGCAACAGACCTCAAAATGGACAACGGACTAGTAACAAGAAACATAAGAAAACTCGAAGATTTAGGATACGTAAACAGACAAGAAGATAATGAAAACAGACGACAAAACAAGATAAGCTTAACAGAAAAAGGAAAAACCTTTGCAAAAAAAATTAGAAACGAAGGAATAAAACGTGAAGAAAAAATAATGAAAAACACAAGCATCTCACGGGGACAACTAATAAAACAACTATTAGAAATCCTGGAAAATTCCAAAGAATTTAATTACAAAAATATGGGGGATTAAATGTCGGAAACGAAAGGAAAAAACAGTAACATAGAACTATTAACGGGTGACTACAAAGTCGCAATAAAAAAACTAGCATGGCCAATGATGGTGAGCATGTTTCTTATCATGGCATACAACCTAGCAGACAGCATATGGGTAGCAGGACTCGGAAGCGATGCACTAGCAGCAATAGGATTCATCACACCACTATTCATGATACTAGTCGGACTCGGAAACGGAATAGGAGCCGGAGCAAACAGTATGATAGCCCGATTCGTCGGAGCAAAAAACATACCCGAAGCAAACAACACAGCCCTACACAGCCTAGTACTAACAGTAATAATATCAGCACTAGGATCAATAGCCATGTACCTCCTACTACCAACACTACTACAAATAATGGGAGCAGGAACAGCAACACAACAAGCATTAGAATACGGTGGAATAGTATTCACATTCATGATAATATTCATATACAGCAACGTAGGAACAGCAATCCTAAGATCCGAAGGAGACGTAAAACGTGCAATGTACGTAATGGCAATAACAGCAATATTCAACATAATACTAGACCCAATATTCATCTACATACTAAACATGGGAATAATAGGAGCAGCATGGGCAACAGTATTCTCAGGATTCCTAAGCTGCCTAGTACTACTATACTGGATGCACGTAAAAAAAGACACATTCCTAAACCTGGAATTCAAAAACTTCCACTACGAAACAAGAATAATATGGGGAATACTAAACGTAGCAATACCATCAACAGCAGAAAACCTCATATTCAGTGCACTGGGAATAATAGAAAACTACTTCCTAGTAATAGCTGCAGGAACCGTAGCAGTAGCAACATATACCGCAGGAATGAGACTAATACAACTATCAATGATACCACTCATGGGATTCGGAACCGCACTACTAACCGTAGCAGGAGCAAGCTACGGAGCAAGAAACTACCAGAAACTACAAGATTCATTCTTCTACACACTAAAACTAGGACTAATAGTAAGTACAATAATGGCAATAGTATTCTACTTCTTCGCACCACAAATAAGTATGGTATTCGCATACTCATCAAGCGCAAGCCTCGCACCAAGAATAGCACAACTAATACAGATAATGATAATATTCATCTACGCAGTATGCCTGGGAATGGTATCAGCAATGCTATTCCAGGGAGTAGGAAAAGGATTCACATCACTCATACTAACATTCATAAGAGCACTACTACTAGAAGTAGTATTCTCATACATATTCGGAATAATGATGGGAATGGGAGAATACGGAATATACTACGGAGTAGTACTGGGAGGATTCCTTGGAGGAATCATAAGCTTCATATGGGCAAACTTCTACCTCAGAAGACTAAGAAACAATTACGAACATACAACAGAATAAAAATACACAAAAGTATTTTTATCAACAACCACTCTTTTTTTTAGGAAAATTTTTTATTAAGAATCTAAATTACAATACCCTATAAATTTATAAAAAATTAACCACTACATACACATGTCACGTATTAAATTCATACAAAAAACAATAAGGAAAAATAACAATAAAAACAAACAACAAAATAAAATATATAATAATGGAAGTAATAAAAATGAAGCAATGGAACTATGAAAAATTAGAAGAAATGACACAAACACAAAACGAATTCACAAAAACAAAACTCAACTACAAATACATAGCAGAAAACTACAAAGAAATAATACGAAAAACACACACAAACGGAGACGTCATACCACTAGCATTCAAAGACGTCGAACTAACATACAACGGAAAAATACAAGAAGACATAAAACTACCAACAATAAACCAGAAAACACAAGAAAAAATAGAAGAAAAAGAAAACCAAAGACAAATCATGCACATAAAACACTTCTCAAGAAGCATATCACACGAAGCATGGTTCAACTTCCTAGACGAAGAAATAAAAAAATTCACACAAAAATACCCAGAATACAAAAAAGTAATACTAT
>CAMNFZ010000031.1 GCA_946537725.1 uncultured Methanosphaera sp. | reverse complement strand
AAAACTATATTTGGGTTACTCATATTTCCCTCAAAGCAAGGTTTTCTACAGAGCCTATTTAACAATTTAGTACTATTTAAAAAAAAGATATAAAAAAAGAAGGAGTTTATTTTATTAATATAACATAATTATTTCTTAAACTTAGTGTTTCCTTTAATTCGGGAATTACTATGCTGAGTGTATGATTTCCTTTTTTGAGTTTATAAGCTAAGGCATAGTTAAAGTTTATAACACCTCTCTTAATAAAAAATGTCTGTGTAATATTTTTACTATTTTTAATGGTTTTTCCATTAATTTTTAAGCTTAAATATGTATCATAGGCTATTGGTTTGTTGTTTTTATCAACCAATTTGCCTGTGAAAGATAATACATTATTTTTTACATATAATTTTGCTGAAATAATTTTTGTAGGAATCTTGTTGATAACTACACTAGTATTATATTCTTTTCTATAAATACCATTTACAAATATTGTTGTTATAGTATATTTTTTTGCTTTGTATTTTGAATCAAATGTATAATCAAATGTGACAAATCCATTTACAACATTTTTTGTTAAAGTGTCGCCCTTTGTATTTTTAATAGTTTTTCCATTGATTTTATAGAATACTTTACCGCCTGTGATGTTTAAATGGTTTTGTGAGTAAATGAGGGTACTGTTAATTTTTAGAGTTCCACCATAATATATGCTGTAATTGTGGGTAGTTCTAAGTGTTACTATGTTATTTGCGTATATAATTGCTTTTTTACCTATTGTGGACTCATAATTTGAGTTCCCATAGTACCTCATATAATATGTGAAATTATTCTTTTTCCATATGTCGGATAAAGTTGTATTATATGATACTTGACCATTTTTCACATTTAAATACACAGTACTACCATTTTTATATTTTAATGTTTTATCATTAACAATAATTGATACAAAACCTGCATTAACATTATGTCCAAATTCATCTTTAACAGTTGCTGTTAAAACTACATTCTCACCATTAGTATATTTTGTCTGTGAAGTAACACTGGTTTTAGTTTTACGAATGTTGAAGTTTAATGTATCTACATTTATTGATCCATCAATTATGGGTATTCTTGATGAGGAGATATATTTTGAATTTGTTTGTATGTTATCAATCAGATAAGCAGTTCTTCTACCAACATATTTTCCATTATCATTTGTTGCAGATATTTTTACTGTTGAATTCACAATATTGTTCTTATAATGATATGTTATTATTTCTCTTCTATTAACTCCATATCTGTCACGTGCAGCTAATAATCGGGAATTGGTTATCATGGCACTTTCAGTGGATATGTCATTTAAGACGCCTTTCTTAAAAAAATTCATACTATTTGGAACAATTAAGTATTGTCCTGGTTGAAGAACACCTGAATCTCTAAATGTTCTGCCATTTTTCTTAATTATTAAACTGTATGTACCGTTTGGTGATTTAATAACAAAATGTCCTAAAGAAAGTTTCTTCTCTTGAGCAATAATGTTGTTCATATTGGTGGATGTTATGGTATTTTTATTTATCATGGTTAATGCATTATTTTCTATTGCACGATTAACTGCTGCATTATCAGCTCCACCATTTCCTACAAGCCATCCGTCTTTACTAACTAATACGTGGAAAAAGTATGAATTTTCTTTGTATTGTTTGATGATTGTGTTATCATGTTTAATATTTATTGTTACTTTGTTTGTTGCATCACGTCTGAACGAGATTGCACTATCATTATTATGTCCTTGAATTATGGTTGTACAACATCCTGATCCTTCTAATTCATTATCTTTCATATTTGTTGTACTTTTTGATTCATTGTTGGTGAATTCTTTTGTTATTGTTTGTGTGACATCATTTTGACTTTTTTTTTCATCAAATTTTATTGATGTACTTTCTTTTTCAACAGTATTGTTTTCTATGTCTACTGCAGAAACTACTCCTAATAATAAGATTATTAAAAGCAACAATATGCTGAATAAATAAACTTTTTTCAAAAAAACACCCCATTATTGTTTTGATTATGTATAATAATATAAATTTAATTATATATATAATGAATTTCTTATATTCTTATTTTTGGTGTGTGTGTCGGGTAATACTAAATTATATGTTGTATTTATGCTGTGTTTGTTTATTATAGTCAAAATCTTTCTATTTTTTTTTAAACGTTTTTTCTCTAATTTTATTAATCTTATTCTAAATATCAAAAATACTTTAAATTAACTATTTAAAATTAATATAACTTGAATTTATTATTTAAAAATACCCGTTATCAATTATTTTTTAGAATATGTATAAATAAAATGCTATTGATAGTTTATACTAAAAAAGAAATGTTATGGTTATTATGATAAGGGATGATTATAATATTGAAAGATTTGAAATTGACCTTTCAATGGACGAAATATTAGACAATTATATAAATTTTGAAAAAACTGAAAAATTATGCAGAAAGTGCAGATGTCATAGTAATAATTGGACATGTCCACCATTTGATTCAAATCAAATAATTGTATGGGAAAACTATGATAACATTAAATTAATACTCCTAAAATTTAACTTTACAAACAAAGCTAGACAAAAACAATTTGATGAATCAGAAATAATGGAATATGCATTTAATTTGCATCATGGAGAAAAAACTTTAATCGAACCAGAACTTAAAAAATTAGAAAAACAGTTAAATGGATATTACTTGACCTGTGGGCCATGTGTCAATTGTAAAACATGTCAAAGATTAACTAATGGTAAGTGTATAATGCCTGAAAAGAGAAAGTATGCAATGGAAGCATTAGGTGCTAATGTAATAAAACTCAGTAAAGATTTCTTCCACTTAGACCTACAATGGATAAAAAATAACACTTTACCAGAGTATATTATTATGATGGTATCAGTATTGTATTAATTTTCTCATAAAAAAATATTTATTCTTTTCTAAAGAAATTAATAACTAAGGTGAAAAAATTATGTCAGAAGATAAACTTACATATGAAGATATTAAACAATATGAATTTTTATTAGCTAAAGCTCCCTCTTTATTATTGGGGACTATGATTAGGACAAATGCAAATTTAATTAGTAAATTCGAATCTTTTATTACTCCTAGACTACAATCATTAAATGAAATACATCGTAAACGTTTAGACATAGTTTTAAATTCTGATGTAAGTGAAATACAGGCTTTATTAGCTGATGCTTATCAAAAATCTGGAAAAAAACAGTATAAACAGTTATCTGAACCTAAAGCAACAAAATTTATAGAAAAAAATATTGCTGAACTTAAAAAATTACTTTAAAAAAATAGTTTAAGAATATTATTACAATATTCTATTCTATATTAACATTTACAGACTCTTTTTCTTCTTTTTTATCGTCTTCTTCAGATGTTTCTTCTTCTTCTGTAAATACTTTGTTTATAATTATATAATCTCCAATACTGGATATGTCTTCAATTTTAACAGTTTTTTGATCTTTAGGTCTGCCAAATCCGGAAGAAGAACCTTCTAATAATATTGATAAAATTTTATTTGAATCTGCATCAATTTCAACATCACTTACTTTTCCAGCAATATTTCCTTGACAATCTAGAATTGTTTTACCTAAAAAATTATTTAATTTAACTACTCCCTGTTCTGCTTCAGGTATTTTATCTAATTTTTTGTCTTCCATGTCTTCAATTGTTTCTGAAATTTGTATGTAGTCTCCTACTGCAAATATTTTAGATACTGGAATATCGATGTATTTTTTACTAAGTGGATTTCCCATAGAACCGTATATGTTGGATATTTCTAATGTTTTAGTGTTTAAGTTTATTTCTGCTAGTTTTGCAAGGTCTCTTGCTTTTTTGTCAATTATTTTTTTTCCAAGTAAATCTTTAGCATTCATTTTTTTTCTCCATTAGTTTATTCTATTAATATTATATGATTTTTTAATATTAAAATCTTTATTAATTGTTCAGGTATTCTTTAAATTCAGTAATGGTTAGTAATGGTGTGAATTTAATATTATTTTCTTCAAATGATTCTTTGGCTCCTTCTTCACGATCAACTATTACAAAAGCTTCTGTTATGTTTCCTTTGTTTTCTTCAATTACTTTAATTGCTTTTAATAATGATCCACCAGTAGTTGTAACGTCTTCTACTATTACAACGTTGTCATTTTCTAATAATTCTCCTTCAATCTGTTTACTGGTACCATATGATTTTTTTTCTTTTCTAATCATTAACATTGGCTTTTTTGATATTAAAGATGTTGCTGTTGCTATTGGAACTGCACCTAATGCAGGACCTGCTACTTTGTCAATGTTTTGGTTTTCAATTTTTTCAGTAATTAAATGAGCCACACTATCAAGTATTTCTGGCATTGTAATGGCCTTTTTCATATCAACATAGTAATCACTTTTTTTACCTGATGATAATGTGAAATCACCAAATTTTATTACATCATTTTCTTTTAATAATTTCAGTAATTTTTCTTTATAATCTACCATTATTATTTGCCTTCTTAGATATTATTTATTCTATCATTTACTGATTCTTTTAAAATAATTTTATCACCAATACCGCCTACTTCTTCTATTGGAATTTTTACTTCGTCTTCCGCAGCGCTTAATGAAAAGAATCCGCCATCTTTTGAAGTTGATGCTACTAATGATAATAATTTTTTAGAAGAAGCATCTATTTCAATATCTTTTACATAACCTACAATATTTCCTTCATTACTTAATATTTCCTTATTTAAAATGTCGTTTTTTAAAAGCATAATTATCACTTATATATTATATTAATCTTTTTAAAATTTATTATTTATTATAATAGATTAAATATAAATATATATATATAATTACTTTTTTAACAAGGGGAAAAACAATATGAAAATATATATCTTGGATGCTTCAGGTTTAATAAATGGTTTTTACTCAGAAAAACATCAAAATATAATGACATCATCTACAATTCGAGAAATTAAAGATATTAACACGGAAATATTATTAAATAACCTAATTGATGAAAAACGTATAATCATAGAAGATGTGGATTATGCTAATGATGAAGAAATAATGGATGTTCTCATGTCTAGTGGGGATCTAATGAGATTATCAGGTACTGATAAAGATATAATAGCATTGGCATTAAAGCACAAACGTGAAGGTCATGAAGTTATAACAGTAACTGATGATTATTCAATGCAAAATGCTTTAAAACTCTTAAAATTAAAATTTAAATCAGTTAGAACAAAAGGAATAAAAGGCACGATTCAATGGAAGAAAATATGTAAGGGATGTAGGAAAGAATACTCTGCAGATACAAAACTCGAAGAATGTGACATCTGTGGTTCTCCAATAATCAGAAAAAGAATGAATGCACATAGTAACCATTAAGGGAAAGAAACATATGAAAATAGGTGTAATAGTGCATGGACCTGGAATAATAGATACAGGCTATGCAAAAAAGATAATAGATCTATTAAAAGAATATGGTGACGTGTCCTGTAGATTGGGTGGAACTATGGGTCGTACGGCTGTGATGGATGCACATCTAGAAAATGAGATAGATATCACAAGAAAACTTTTACCAAGTCAATCAATAAAATTATCAGCACAAGAAAATGATATACTGTTCTTATTAAACTATGGAAAATCACAAATAACCGGCCATACCTTTGGTTATAAAGTATTGGGAAATGTTCAAGAAAAAGTAAATCTTATACAAATAGAAAGACCCGGAGAAGAAGATGGTGTAATCATACAATGGAATGAATATGACAACACAGAGTTAATAAACTCTTTAAAAGAAAAATTAAATCTCAATGTAATGGATTATAAAGAAGCAATCAAGAAAGTAAAAAATCTCACAGGATACAATGACGATGATGGCAGAATAATTCGTAAAGTAGCTGGGGTTTCACCCGGTGAAAACATAATGATGAATGGTATAATAATTGGAAAAGTTACAAGTAATGAACTGATAATAATTGCAGAAAATAATCAAATTGTAGAAATGATTGGTGGAAAAATCAAGGAACATGGTCTGGAAAAATTGGGTAAAATAGATCTTTCAAGTGTAATAATTAAAACAGGATTACTTAGAAAATCTGATAACATTAAGCCACGTAAAATTAAGCATAACAATAATAATGTTTTAATGGCTAGTTTCTTAAATCATGCTGCAGAGGATATATACAAGTATAGAAATACTGATATTCTAATATCCGTTGGTGATGATACTACCTTACTTTCATCAGATATATTATACAGATTTAATGTGCCAATCATAGGAATAACAGACGGTGACTTGGATAAAGTAGTGCTTGAAGGATTTAAACTAAAAGAATCAATTATAATTCAAGTTCAATCAGGACATGATGATATTATAGGTCAACAAATATATGAAAAAATATTCAACAAGAAAGATTGCATAGAAATTGATAACATTGACTCTTTCAAAAAAGAAATAATAAATTTAATTGAAGAAGAAAATATTGAATACAAATTTGTGGATAAACAACTATCATAACATGGATGAAAAATTATTAATTAATAAAGTTTATATAATATATAATAATTGAATTTTTTTTAATAACAGAGGGATTAATCTTGGACTTTAATGAAATTATTGAATCAATTAGGACATTTAAGGGAGTAACTAGGAAACATTCTATTGCAGATATACGGGAAAAAATTAAAGATACATATAACATATCAGGTAAAGTACATTTAGCATTTGGTGATGATGCTGCAGCTATTAACATAGGAAATGACATGTTAATGCTTATGGCAACAGATGGTATATGGGGATCATTGATGGATATAAATCCATGGTGGTCAGGTTACTGTTCAGTACTGGTAAATGTAAATGATATAGCAGCCATGGGTGGAATACCAATGGGAATGACTAATGTTCTATCTTCATCAAATCCAGAAATTACAGAACAAATAATGGATGGAATAAACGAAGGAGTAAAAAAATTTGGAGTACCAATGGTCGGAGGACACACTCATCCGGATACACCATATGAAGCATTAGATGTTGCAATAAGCGGAATTGTAGGAAAAGACGATGTTTTACCTAGTGGTGGAGCAAAAGAAGATGATAATGTAATAGTTGCAATAGACCTTGATGGTAGTGTTTACCCTGGAACAGAAATTAACTGGGACACTACTAGTGACAAGTCTCCAAAATATGTTCAAGATCAAATAAAAGTAATGAATACCATTGCAAAAAAACACATAGTTCATGCATGTAAAGACATAAGTAACCCAGGTATTGTGGGAACATTAGGAATGTTACTTGAAGCATCAAATATGGGAGCAAAAATAGAATTGGATGAAATACCAAAACCAGATGATATGGATTGGATTAGCTGGTTTAAGATGTATCCTGGAAGTGCATTTGTACTAACTGCATCTGAAGAAAATACTGATGAAGTAATTAAGTTATTAGAACAAGAGCATATTAATTCAAATACTATAGGTAAAATTACTAACAATCACGAACTTGTCATGTCACATAAAAATACTCAGAAAACGGTTTTTGATTTTTCAAACGAGATTATAATGGGATTTTCTGAAGACATGTAATAAAAAATTATCACCACCTATATTATTCAACTTTTTTTTTAGTAAAAATTTTCTATTCTACCATTTTTCTTAAATTTATTAAGTAGAAACATCATAAATAAAACTTATAGAAATACTTCATGTAAATTTCTAAAAAAAATAAGAATTATGTTGTGAATGCTTTCACAGAAAATTCTTTATTGAGGCGAAAAAATGCAAGTTAAAGTCAATGATGTTGAAATAGATATTGATGCTGGTTCAACAGTTGAAGATGCTATTAAACTTACAAAAGCACCCTACATTAAAGGGTCTGCAATAGCCTTAATTGAAGGTAGACAAGAATTAGAAAGTCAGGTCAACAAGTATAAAATCGTGACTACTAATGGAAGTATAATTATTGAATTAGTTGATAATGCAGATATATTAACTAATTTCTGGAAGGATAATTATAAAAAGTTTATAGGCACAGCAATCAGATGGACAACATCAAATGAAGTAGCTATAGGTTCTATAGTTTCTAACCTAGAACCATCAAATGAAGAACACTTATATAACCGTTGGGACGTTATAATCAGTTTATCAAGTTTTTCAAACGAGGCTACACATATTCTCTTTTCAAAATCAAAACACCGATCTGTTTATGGGGTTCCAGATCAAAATAAGGGTATAGTAGCAACTATTGTTGGTGGTAAACGAACAGTTGCAAAACTAAAAAACACGGATACAGTAACAAATATCGAACCTATCATTGAACGTAAAAGTGTGATAAACAGTGCATCAGTAACTGACTTTTCAACAGTACTGAAAGAGGGTAATGAACTTTTCACATACATGGAAGTTGAAGCAAATCCTCAGGCACCAATGTCATTTGAACATTTTCTGAAAATTATTGACGATGGTACGTTCAAAGTAGATTATGAATCAGAGACTTTCATAGGAAATTATGCTCTTAAAGGATTAGAAAAAGATACTGAAATAATAGAAAAACGTAAACGTGGTGCTGTTACTCTAAGAACTCAAGGAAATGGGGTTGGCCGAGTATACATATACAGAGAAGACAGAGTTTCTGTCCCTACACATAACATAATTGGTTATGTAACGAGGGGTATACAAATACTGGATATCGTTAATGAAAACGAGAAAATTACAGTGTTAACAAAACCAGAAAAAATATCTACAGTATCACTTACACAAAAACAAGCAGATGAATACCTTGACAATTTAGGTATTGAACATGAACGTGATGGTATAACTGATGATGAAGCGATAATTGTAGCTCAAGAACCAAATTATACTGTTGATGTAGATAAAGAACGAAAAGTAAAAACATTAGGTGTTCCACCACACGACTTTGTTGAAATAGAATTATATGATGAAGAAAGTCCAAGTTCAGTATGGTACTTTAAAAAGATCACTGGCTTATTAAATGGTGATGTGGGACATTTAAGAGTTCATATGGCAATTAAACCTATGAAAATTATAATGTTTAATGCAGTTAACAAAGAAGCAAAAGGATTAATCCCTGAAAAACTTCCTGACGGACAAGTAAATGCATGGGAAATTTGTGTAAGTAACACTGCATGTAAAAATGTTGGAAATATTGGTATTAGGTTTGAAGATAATTCAGAATTCGGTCCAACAGGTGAATCATTTAAAAGTACTAATGTTATAGGTCGAGTCGTATCTGGATTTGATAATCTAAAAGCATTTAAAGAAGGAGATACAGTATATGTCAAAGAACGATAATGATATTGATACTGAATTTTGTCATATTCCTATGGGCGATGGAACATACAGAGACTCAGATCAAAAAGATAAAATTACTAGAATGATAATTTTAGGTCCTGGATGTGCTGTAAGTTCAAAAGAATTACTGAACTTTTTACATCTACTAGAATTACCAATAAATATTCGTTTGACATGTTATGGTGCAAATTTAAATGGATATCCTGATGATGTAATGACTGCTGTTGAAAAAGCAAGACAATTAGATCCAACCCATATATTCATTAAGTTTAGAGGATTTCCACCAGGTGATCCAAGAAGATGCAGAGCAAAACGGGGAGGAGCTCGTGAAGGATTCCATCAGATTGAAGCAGAATACAAACTGTTATCAGAGGTTAGTTATGCATTAGAACATCCAAAACATGTGGACTTAAATCCTGCAAAAAAAATTTCGGTTGATGAATTTTCAAACATTGTAGATGAAATTGGATTAAAAAAAGAAAAAGACTAATATGAGGGAGTAACGATGAAAGTAGCAGTATTACCTGATGCTGCAATGATGATTGTTCATTTAATTACTAAGAATGGTCATGAATATTTATCATCAACAAATATTGGTGAAGAAACACTGAGAAATAAAGATCCCTATGATGAATCAGACTTTGATGAAAGTTTACCTCCATTTACTATGACAGGAGAAAAAACATTAGTTGGCAATAAGTACACTACTAATGAATCTCCATCCGGTGTAAGGGGTAGATTATCCCTATTTGATAGGATTATCACAGAATCTGAAGCAGCTATAATCATTGGTGAACCACCAAAGGATTATAAACACATGTATAATCTATTAAATGAATTAATATTATTTAGTTGTGTCTCATGCAGTAATCATCATAAGCTGGTTGTTTCATTACTAAAAAAGAAAAATATTCCAATACTTGAAGTAGCATATCCAACAACGAGGGATGAAATTATAAGTATGATAAAAAGAGTGGATGATTTTCTAAAAAATCTGGAAACAAGAAAAGGATTATATAATGATGATAATTTATCGGTAGACCTGAAAAGAAAAGTGAATAAAGTTCCCTTGGATGAATTAAAAAATATAATTAAAGAAGTAGAAAAAAATTAAGAGGTATAAGTATGAAAGTAGCTATATTTCCACCAAATTCTATGATATTGGCTGATATGATAGTAAGAAGTGGACATGAACCATTGGTTGTACAAAACCAAATGAAACAAAAGGTTACAACACCAGATATTGATGCACCACCATTCAATATGACAGAAGAAGATCCTATTAATGGACTAAAATATGCGGCAATAGAAGTTCCATCAGGAGTACGTGGAAGAATGTCCTTATTTGGTCCAATCATAGAAGAAGCAGAAGCTGCAATAATCATGAACGAAGCACCATATGGATTTGGTTGTGTAGGTTGTGCAAGATCCTCTGAACTAACAGTATTCTCATTAAGACATAGAGACATACCTGTATTGGAATTAGATTACCCAACAAGTCGAGACGATACAATAGAAATGGTGTATAAAATCAACACATTCTTAGACAACCTAGATAAAGATGGAGAGGAAGAAGATGACGATTAGAATAGCTCAATTGTCCTGTGGAACAGAATACAGTGGAGTTCAAAAAGAAATAGAAAAAGCTGCTGAAACATTTGGTGCACAAATGGTAATGCCAGATGTAAATCTAGATGATATAGATGAAGCATATGAAAAATTTGGATTAACATGTGCTAGTTCAAGTTTAAAGTTAATGATTGCAAGGGCAATGAGTTTAGTAGAAGGAAAAAATGAAGCAGATGCAGTATTTATATGTACATGTTTTAGATGTGCAGAAGCAGCAATCGCAAGAAACGAAGTTAGAAGATTAATACAAAATAATACAGACCTTCCAGTAGTAACTTATTCATTCACCGAAAAAACAAAAGCATCAGAACTTTTCATACGTATGGAAGCACTAACCACAGTAGTTGCAAGAAAAAGTATCCTAGCTAGAGAAAAACAAGAAGGACTAACTTTAGGAATAGACAGTGGATCCACAACAACAAAAGTAGCACTCATGGAAAACAATGAAGTAATCGGAACAGGATGGGTAAAAACAGGAGACATCCTCGGATGTGCAAATGATGGAATAGAACAAGCACTAGAAGGAACAGGATATAAACTTGATGACATAGAAGCAATAGGAACAACTGGTTATGGACGTATAACCATAGGAAAAGCAATGGGAGCAAAACTAATACAAGAAGAAATATCTGTAAACAGTAAAGGTGCAGTATACCTAGCAGATGCACAAAAAGGAGAAGCAACAGTTCTTGATATTGGTGGTATGGACAATAAAGTAATAACAGTAAACAATGGAATACCAGACAACTTCACAATGGGAGGAATCTGTGCAGGTGCATCAGGAAGATTCCTTGACATGACCAGTGGAAGATTGGGCGTAGATATCACAGAACTAGGACCACTAGCACAACAAGGAAACTATAAAAACGCAATATTAAACAGTTACTGTATAGTATTTGGTATACAGGACTTAGTAACAACACTCGCAGGAGGAGCATCTAAAGCAGATGCAGCAAGTGCAGCCTGTTACTCAGTAGCAGAACAAGTATATGAACAACAACTACAAGAAATTGATGTACGTGAACCATTAATACAAGTAGGAGGAACCTCATTAATTGGAGGATTAGTGGATGCAGTACAAGACATCCTTGGTGGAATAGACGTAATAGTACCAGAATACTCACAATTTATTGGTTCCATAGGAGCTGCTATGTTAGTATCTGGTCTAAAAGATACAGATATTGATGACAGTAAACGATTCTAAAGAACATCTCTTGGAGGAATAAGATTATGTACGTAGAGTGTTATGATGAAGTAGGAGCACAAGTATATGATACATTACTCAGACACACACTTCAAGATTTAAAATTAGCAAGAGCAATCAGTGCAATAAAAATATTCATAGATCCACGTGAAGCATTATTTATAGGCGTAGTTAAACTAGAAAAAGCATCACAACCAATATACTTAACAGACATGGCAAAACATAAAATGGAAAATGGTATTCTTAAAATAACAATAGAAAACGAAAATTATTTACCTGATTTGCTAAGAGTACTTTGGACAAAAGAAGGAAGACTAAACGTAGCACAACCAGACAGATATAAAATCGAAATAACAAACCCCACAATAGACCCAGACAATCTAATAATACTAGACCCATCAAGAGAACTAAAAAGAAAGGTATACGATGCACTATTTAGAATAATGCCCGAAGGATTTAGAATGACTAAAAACGCTAGCGAAGGCAACATGGTATGTATCATGAGTAGTGATGAAATAATAGATGAAAAGTGGAATAAGAAATTTAATGAAGTAATAGAAGAAGTTCGAAACAATAATCTAAAACCACAAAAAAATTGATAGGTGATAATCATGCCAAAACATGACATGAAACATTTTGCCCACGTAACCCAAGCACATCCATGTTTCAATGAAAAGATACATGACAAAGTTGGAAGAATACATATTCCAATAGCACCAAAATGTAATATACAATGTGGCTTCTGTACAAGAAAAATAAATGATACAGAAAATAGGCCAGGAGTATCATCATGCATAATGACAATAGATGAAGCTCTAAAACACATAGAAGAAACAGTCTCCAAAATGCCAATAAGTGTAGTAGGAGTGGCAGGACCTGGAGATTCACTAGAAAATCCCGATACATTGAAACTATTCAAGGAAGTAAATAAAAAATTTCCGGACTTAATACTATGTATGAGTACCAATGGATTATTAGTACCAGACTATGCCGATGAGATAAAAGAAGTAGGAGTAAAAACTGTTACAATCACAATAAATGCGGTAGATGAAGACATAGGTACAAAAATCTATGATGATATAGAATATCATGGTAAAATATACCATGGTAAAGAAGGATTTAAAATTCTTCTTGAAAATCAGCTAAAAGGAATAGAATTATTATCTGAAAGAGGAATAATAGTCAAAGTAAATAGCGTATTAATTCCAGGCATAAATGATGAACACATAGTTGAAATAGCAAAGGTAGTCCGTAGCAAAGGAGCTTCAATAATGAATGTCTTACCATTAATACCATTAAACAAGTTCAAAGACATTCCTAAACCTGGATGTGGTCAGTTAAGTACTGTACGTCAACAAGTAGAAGAATATCTTCCAGTATTCCGAGCTTGTACACAATGTCGGGCAGATGCCTATGGAATTCCTGGAAAACATGCAGAAGATCATAACTTGGACTTAGTTCCACAAAGTCATTATTAACCCCCCAATTTTAAATCTTTTTTTTAAACAAGATATTACTAGGAGAATAATATATTATGATAGAAACATTATATTGGAAAAACAATACATTACACTTATTAGATCAAACAAAACTCCCACACACTATAGAATATGTTGAATGTAAAACATATCAAGAAGCAATAACTGCAATAAAAACAATGGTAGTACGAGGAGCACCAGCAATTGGAGTATCTGCAGCATATGCAATGGCATTAGCTGAAGTACAAAATAATGATATGCAAAAAGCAGCACAAGAAATAAAACAAGCAAGACCAACAGCAGTAAACTTATTTTGGGCAGTTGATAAAGTATTAGAAGAAATAAACAATGGAAAAACTGCAGTAGAAACAGCAATACAAATGGAAAAAGATGATATCAATATAAACAAAAAAATAGGAGAATATGGTAATACAATAATTGATGAAAATGATACAATTTTAACTCATTGCAATGCAGGTGCACTAGCATGTGCAGGTTATGGAACTGCACTAGGAGTAATCAGAGCAGCACATGAAAACAATAAAAACATAGATGTAATCTGTGATGAAACAAGGCCAGTATTACAAGGGGCAAGATTAAGTGTATTTGAAATGCAACAAGAAAATATACCTGTTCGATTAATAGTTGATGGAGCAGCAGGGCACATGATGCAAAAAGGAGAAATAAACAAGGTTATCATAGGAGCAGACCGAGTAGCAAAAGGGGGAGTTGCAAATAAAATAGGATCATTAATGGTTGCATTAGCAGCAAAAAGATATAATATACCATTTTATGTTGCAGCACCAATAAGCACTTTTGATTTTGAAAATAATATATTTGATACCACAATAGAACAAAGACAAAAAGAGGAAGTACTAAAAATAAATGATAAATATATAACAAAAAAGGAAACTGAAGTAGAAAATCCGGCATTTGATATAGTTGAATCAGATTTAATAACTGGGATAATTACAGAAGAAGGAATAAAGAAAGCGTTATAGTTTTCTTTTATTCTATTTTAATACTTAGTCCAAAATGCCATACGCCAGGACTTTGAGATTTAACTTTTCTAATATCTAAAACTTCAGTTTTTCTAGGATTAGCAATTTTTTTAACTCTTTCTATAACATTTTTATAATCTGATGAAAATTCATAATAATTAAGAACACCACCACTTTTTAAATGATTAACTGCAACTTCTAAGAAATCTTTAGCAGTACCTGGAAGATTCATAATTATTCTATCAGCCAGAGGAAGGTCATCAATAATATTGTTTATATCACCTTCAAGTGGTGTAACTTCTCCAACAAGTTTATTCAATTTAATATTTTCATACATATACTTTATTGCTTCCGGATTAATATCTACACCATAAATCTTAGCTTTTTTTACATGTGCTATGCTAATTGGAAAAGATCCAATACCTGCAAAAAAGTCAATAATTACTTCATCCTCTTTAACTTCATCAACAATACGTGATCTTTCAGTAGCAAGTCGTGGACTAAAATAAACTGTGGATGGATTAAGTTTAAATCTAATACCAAATTCTTTATGAATAGTTTCTAAATCATCAACACCGGCAAGAAATTCTAACTTACGTGTACGTGTTACTCCCTGAATTTTACTTTTCTTATAATATACACTGCGTCTTTTTGTGAACTTCAATGCAGCTTCGCCAATAATTTTCTTTTTACTTTCAAGTTCTGGAGGAATTTCTAAAATTACAATATCACCAATCACATCAAATGATTTACGTATTTCTTCCATATCTTTTTTGGATATTTTATCATCTAAAAAATCTAAAAAATTGGTTGGTCTATATTGTGCTGGAGTAAATGTATAATCTTCGATATTTACATTAAATTCATTCAGTAATGTTTCCATATATTTTTTATCATAATCTTCAATTAGTGGCATGTAAACAAATTCTTCATCACTATGTACTTTATATTCTGTACATAATTGTTTTTCTTTTATTAGTTTAGTTCGTAATTTGTTTGCATCTTTTTTAATAATTTTTATACCTTTCATTTAAACACTTTAACTATTTTTTAATTATATTTACATCAAATCGTATTGCTATTAATACTACTTTTGTTATTATTGTTATTTAGTTGTATTCTAATGTCACATACAACAATAATGCAATATTTTCTAATTAACTTGATACATAAGATTCAGTGACAATAGTATGTGCTACAACACATAACGGTGATGACCTAAACAAATGAACAATAAGTTCAATGTAATGATGGTTGCATTTTCCAATTGTAGCAATAATGATGATAATGAGAGCTAAAGTAAAGTCTCAATGAGACGATTTAGTTTGATGTATGTTAACGCGAAGTGTAGAATGATTATTAGTTAATCATT
>CAMNFZ010000030.1 GCA_946537725.1 uncultured Methanosphaera sp. | reverse complement strand
ATGAGTAAACATTTAACAATTAACTAAATTAAAGATATTACTATAATATAATTTCAGCAATTAGGTGGATAATTATGACAGTTTTAAAAGTGGAAAATCCCATAATCACTTCGACAAATAATGTTAAAGTACTTGTTCAATGTTTAACTGATGAGCTAAAACCAGTCACTGGGGGTAGAATGGCTTGTATTCTTAATACTAATAAATTATTGGATATCCTGGAAGTTAAAGATGGAAAAGTTGAGTTTAATATTAAGCTACCTGAACAAGAAAATGAGTATGCCCTAAGGTTTACCTATAGTGGTTCCATACAATCTGATGAAAAAGCTATTTCAACGGTAATACTCTATAATAAAAGTCATGAACAAAAAATTGATGCCAAATTAATAGTTGAAGATTATTATTGTAAACGTGGAGAAGAGGTAGAATTTAAATCCTATATTCAGGTACCTGATGGTATTGAAGTTAAGGGTAAAGCTGTTTTAAAGTTGGATGGAAGATCAATAGCACATGCTGAAATAATAGATAATAAGGCTACATTTAACTTTGTAATTCCCGCAATGATTTTGGATGATCATACACTATTCTGGAAATATGGGACAGACAAGGGTGTATTCATCAACTCAAGCATACTCTACTTAGAACCGAGGGTAGGAGTTGAATCTAAGGAATATCATCCAAACAAGGGAGTATCTGATGAAATTAGACAAATACTCAAGCAATCTGATGATACTGGAGAAAATGATTCTAAAAAGAGTTTAGGTGAAAAAATTAGGAAATTATTCTGAGGTAATTACTATGTCCTATGATGATTTAAATTTAAATGAAGAAAGTTTTATACAGATACATAATGTTGGACTGGATAACTATCTGTTCTTAAACAATGACACAAACTATGAATTAAAACAGCATTATGTTGAAAGTTTCCAAAACAAATTTGATGAAAAGCTTTTTAGGGAAAGTTATAATTCTAAAAAGGAATATTGTGAAGAAAGAGGTATCCAATATAAATTTTATGTAATACCTGATAAGTCTGTAATATGCAGAGATTACCTGCCCATAAATCCTAAGTCTTTGAAAAGAAATTACTATTCAATACAGGATTTGGTTCCTGATTTTATAGACATACTTGACCCTACAGACTATTATAAAAGTGATTCTCATATAAATTATAAGGGTGCATTAAAGTATTCTGCTGAAATAATGCATGATATAAGGGGAGAAGTCAGTAGTCAGAAGTACTTGGAAGCAATAAAAGAAAATACTGTTCATAAGAAAATTAGGGTCGATGGAGATTTATGTAAGTTCAGATATCCACGTGAAGATCAAAAAGAAATAGTTGACCGTTATGAGTTCATGTTCCTCGAGTACTCAAATAAGTATGAATATTCCGATGAGCCATTCAAAATGCCCGAGGAGTTTGCTAAAGTAGGAAAAAGAGATTCATTTTATATGAGAAATAGGTTTAGTTTATCAGACATGAACTGCTTATTATTCAGGTCATCAGCAGCAAGCCGTTTTATGGATGTGTTAAATGTCTTCTTCAAGAGTATGTTTGCATACTGGGATCACTGGAATTTTAACACGGATTTAATTGAATGGTATAAACCGGATGTTATAATTGAACTAAGACCTGAAAGATTTCTTGAAAACATGAAGTATGAAATAATAGAATAAGTTATTCCTTGAATGCTGTTATGAGGGTAATGTCCTCAAAAAACACATGTTCTAGGGCAGTTATTTCTGCCTTGAATCCTATTTTTTTAAACATTTCCAATGTCTTTTCATTATCTGAGAATGATGATTGGACAAGCTGAATTCTTCCACCTTCTTTAAGATAGTTCGGTGCTTCTTCTATGAATTTGTCAATTACAAGCCGCCCATCTTCTCCACCATCCCATGCCTTTGAATAGTCATCATCAATGTGTTCTTCTTCATCAACCGGGAGGTAGGGTGTGTTGAATAATATAAGGTCATATCTGTTCTGAATATTTTCGAACAGGTCACTTTCTATTATGGTGATGTTTTCTCTTTTATTGAGTTTAACATTACCTTTTATACATTTAATGGCATAGGGGTTGATATCTGTAGATGTAACATTTTTACATTTTAATGAAGCACAGATACTAACTAAACCAGTTCCTGCACCAATTTCCAGTGCTTCATCTTCTTCATTAACTTTTAAATTATCTATTAACAAGAATGTGTCTTCTGCTGGTGGGTAAACTTCGTCACATTCATTATATTCTACTCCATTATAGTTCATAGTATTTCACCTATTAATTCGGATATTTCAAGTATTTCCTCTGGTGTTAATTTGAACACTTTTTCTTCGAGTAATTCGTTATCAGTGTTGTTTAGTAAACTCTTTAATTGTTTTTTATCGCTTTTTAGTTCATGTGCTGATTGAATCAAAGCCTTTTTTGCTTTTTTATTTCTGTGCTGGAATAATGCTCTTACCACATCATCAAAATACTTGTTTAATTCAACTTCTTTTTTAGGTATTAATTCTATTACTGCACTATTGATTTTTGGTTTAGGAATAAATGATTCTGGTGGTAATGTGTCAATAATTTTAATGTTTGCACGATAATATAATGCTACTGATAATCGGGAGTATTCCTTTGTATTTACTTTTGCATTCATTCTCTTGGCAAATTCTAGTTGATACATTAGTATTGCTTTTTTAAAATCATAGTTTAATAATTTAAAAGTTACTGGTGATGATATCTGATAGGGAAGGTTTGAAACTATTTTATCAAAGGGTGGGTAGTCTATCTTCAGAGCATCATCATTAATAAGTTCAATGTTATCTATTTTTTCTTTAATTATTCTTTGACGTAGGATGTCTGCTATGATAGGGTCTTTTTCTATTGCTATTACTTTTGATGCCTTTTGTGCCATAGGTATTGTTAAAGTTCCTATTCCTGCACCTATTTCAAGGATTGTTTCATTGGATTGTATATCTGCATTTTTTAGTATGTTTTCTAATTTATTGTTGTCAATTAAATAGTTTTGACTTTTATTCTTATCTAGTCTTATATTATATTTGTCTAGAATTTCTTTAGTATTATTATGCATAATATGTGTCTCAACTTATTATTTGGGAAAAATTAGGTATTATCATGTATTGTGGGGGTGGTTATAAGAATTAAGTAGGGATGGATTTATCGGTATTGATCCAATAAATCTAGAACATTTTGCAAAGTTTCTGTTTCAAAAGTTCCCCTTTCTTTTGCAAAGATTAATCTTAAGTCATCAAGATCTTCCGGCATCAAATCCACTACTTTTATTGCTTGAACAGTTGTAAGGTACTCTTCAAGTTTTGAAACTAACTCTTTAGCATCTTCAGCATCAAGAAGTGCAAATTTATTGACATAATCAATAGTTAAGTTTTGTTCATATGTAAATTGGTGGCCATCGACTTCGTTATTTTCATCAGCTTTCTTTTCTACTTGTTTCATTAGAATTTCTCGTGCTTCTGATATTGTAATAGGTTTAGTATCAATGACTTTTTTTCCAATCATCATAATCACTCTTGTGCTTGTAATTTAAGATGTTCTGGTCTGATAATTAATTCTTTTGCTTTGTTTCCATCTTTGATTGCTACGAGGTATGCTCGTCCTTTTTGTCCAACTACTTCACCAGTTTTTCCGTGGAATCTTGGGTGTGGTTGTCCTTTTTGGAAACTTGAATCTGTAATTATATGTACTTTTTGACCGTTTTCAAATACTTGTATTTTTTTAGATATAATGTTAGCTCGTTTTGGTCTGATACTTTTTTTAAGTTTATATCTTGATCGACTTTTAAATCCTTTTGATTTTTTCATCTTTTATCATCTCATTTTTATTAATAGAATTTATAGGTTTTTTTGTGAGTTATAGGTTTTTTCACAAATTTTAGGTTTTATTTTTAGTCTTAGGTTTTGACTAACAGCTAATTATTAGTATAACTAATTATTTTTTGAATACTAAATTCTAATTATTCTTTAATGAGTTATTTCTTCTTTTAATTTCCTTAGAGCTAAGAAAGAAATTATTTTTTATTAAATTATAACATATATTCTTGTATAATTATATAACAAGAATTTTATCCTATGTTTTAATATTGTATTATATTTATTATTTTCATAGTTTATAAGTATATCTATTATTCTACTATAATACCTATCCTTTAATAAATAAAATAATTTAACACTATTTCCAAAATAATCAAATAAAAATCATCATTTAATATTATTAAGAAAATTTATTTAATAAAATGAATAAATATCTTCATAATAATGAAAAAAAATTGTTACATGTAATTTAAGGGTGGTGTTCAAATCAAAATAAGAAAAATCATCATATTTCTGATGCTAATTCTAATGCTCCTAGGAATATCAGCAGCAGCAGAAATTAATGAAACAGACAACAAGATAAGTAATTCAAATATAAACCAAAAAATTACGGATACGCCAGAAATAAGTTATACTCCCGTTAAGTTAGGCCAAAATACATCAAAAAACATAATAAAAAATACAAAAACATCAGAAAATACTAAAACAGCAAATCAAACATCATTAAAAGCCAAATATTTCTATGTAAATCCATACCTAAACATAAATAAAGCAGACGGTTCTAAAAACAAACCCTACACTAACATACAATCCGCAGTAAACAAAGCAGCATACTCATATAATAACATAATATACCTAAGCGCAGGTAACCATATACTCTCCACACCAATACAAATAACAAAAACAATAACAATAATAGGAGAAGGTTCAACAAAAACAAACATAACCTGCAAAAACAATCAAGGATTCAGACTCAACAAAAATTCTAATTTAACACTAAAAAATCTTAAAATGCAAAACGCCTACTACTCTCAGGGAGGAGCTATACTACTACCCGAAAATACACAACTAACAATTGACAAATGCACATTTAAAAATAACAAAGCAAATAATGGAGCAGTAATATTCGGATCAGGAAAAAACATCAAAGCAAACATTACAAATTCAGTATTTGAATCAAACACAAATCACAGATTCGGAGCATTACATCTTGGAGGTTACAATTCAGTATACAATATAGAAAAATGCACATTCAATAACAACAAATTAACAGACACAAATTACTCACACAGTACCGGCGGAGCAGCAATATATGCATCAGCATACGCATTAGTAAACGTAAAACAATCCATATTTAAAAAAAATAGTGGAATATGGGGAAACGCAATTTTAAATGGTAACCATGCTTCATTAAAAATAACATATTCCAATTTCACAAATAACATCGCAAAACAAAACACACAAGGAATCAACAAAACAAAAGGTGGAGCAATAGCCGTTGGAAGCGGTAATGTGGAAATAGGACATTGCTTTTTTGCAAACAACCGAGCAGATGTAGGTGGAGCAATAACAATCAACAGTGGAGAAACAACACTAATATACTCATGCACATTCCAAAAAAACGTAGCATATATACAGGGAGGCGCTATCAATAACTTCGGAACATTAATAGTTAAAGATTCCATATTCATAAAAAACAATGGAACAAGACGTGGCGGAGCAATATTAGACATAGGAAACAGTGAGATAACCGTTGATAACTGCACATTTAAGGACAATCGTGTAATGACTACACAAATTCCGGGAGCAGTTTCCAGAGTACCTCATGGGGGAGCAATAAGTATCTCAGGAGCATGTCACGAATTCACGATAAAAAACTCCTTATTTAATCATAACAACGCATACTATGGTGGAGCAATATATTCAGAACTAGACATACTATGGGTAACATTAACAGGAAATACATTTATAAACAACACAGCATGTTACGGAGGAGCAGTAATCATTTCAGGAGAAACAACCCTTGACGTAGATGAAAACATATTCAAAGGAAATCGTGCACTACGTAAAGGCGGAGCATTACTCATAAATGGATCAGTACAAGGAAAATTCAGCAAAACACAATTCATATCTAACACAGCAACAATCTCCGGAGACGGAGATGGGGGAGCAATATATGTGATGTGTTATTCAAAACTATACTTCAACACATGTAAATTTGAAGCAAACACCGCAAACATGAGAGGAGGAGTAATAGGCTTAGCATCCTCAGCACACATAGATATTATGCGCTCCAACATTACAAACAACAAAGCAAACAAGGGAAGTGTAATATACTTAGACAATTCAAAAACATACAAAACAACAAAATGTAAAATTATCATAGAAACTTCCACACTATTATCAAACAAGGGAAACTATGTGTTATATTCAGTTAAACCATACAACGAAAAATACAATAACATCCATGTAGTGACCTCATGGTGGGGTTCAAACGTACTTCCAAAAAACCCAACATACAATTTTGTAATAAAAAATAATTACATATTGTCCTTAAATCTGGATGATATTGTAATAAATACGAATTGGATGAAAAACACAGTATACTACACCTTAAACAGAACAAAAAATACTGATAAAAATTTAATAATCAGCATATACAACATAAAAGAGGGTAACACTTTAAGATACACGGATGCATTCTTATCAGAAAGAAAATTCACAATAAAAGAAAACAATAATAAGGCACTTACAAAGAATTTATATGTTTACTATAATTTAAACATGAATTTAAACAAAATAGAAATAACTTTAGATAATCAAAAAATAATACTAAACATTGTAAAATAAATTCTTTAATACTATTTTTTTTAATATTTTCGTTTATTGAATTGTTGTTTTATAAAAATAGTTTGTGGTGGGGGTTTATTCTGGTATGTGTACTTCTATAACATCTAGTTGTGTGCATATTCCTTTGTTGTTGCATACGCTGCTAACACTTGGTGTTGTTCTGTTTTCATCTCCGGAGATTAGTTCTTTAATGTATAGTCCGCCTTGGCATTTTATTTTCAGTCTTAGTTTTTTGCTGTTTATTCTTTCTACTTCTATGTTCATTATTTCTCTTGTTCTTATTTTGTCTGCTCGTCGGTGAGCTACTCGTATTGGTGTTCTTTGTTCGATTATTTTTAGTTTTTCTATTTCTTTGATGTCATTGCTTGTTATGCCTTTTTCGAATTCGGCTATTGCTGAGTATACTTTGTAGCTTTCTGTTGAACTTTTTTTTATGCTGGCTCTTCTATTATTGTCTACAAATTTAAGGTCGTTTATTTCTATTTTTCCATTGCTGTGGCTGTTTACTACTCTTCTAAGGAATTTCAGGTCAATACTTCGTTTGAATGGGTATTTTACTTCTATTACGAATGGTCTTCCTTCACCTAACATTAGTACGTCTATGTCTTCTCTTCCTGATCCATGGAATTTTATTTCTTTTCCTTTGGCCATGGGTAGAAGGTGTTTTCCTATTAGTCCTTCTACTGTTTCTTTGTATTGTTGTCCGGTTCCGTTACATTTTGGACATCCTTTGCCTTTACATTCTGTGCAGGGCCATTTGGTTTGTGGTATTCCTCGTACTAGTTTTCGGTATTTTCCTTCAATGAATAGGGGGTTGCTGTCTATGAAAACGGTTAAATTACTAATTTCTGGGTATGGGTTGTGTTTAAATGCTTTTTTTCTGATTTTGATGTTTATTATTACTTCTGGATTTTTGTAGTCTATTGTTTTTCCCATTTTCTCGGATATCATCTTTGAAATATCTTTTCGTAACTGTTTTTTTAATCCATTGTTTCCCTGATAATTCACTGACTTATGCACATTTTTTTCAGCAATGTTGAGCTTGTCATAATTTACTTGACATGCAACGTGGAAAGTATTGAATTCTATGTCAAACTTATGTATCTTGTTATAAATTAGCTGGTATATTTTGTCTTCATGTAATAGGAGGTTGTCACAGATGCTACATTTCTCATCTTCTCCTGTTTTCTGAAATTTTCTGCTTATTCTTGCTAAACATCTAGAACATAATTTATAATCATTTGTTGTTGACATGTTAAAATTTTCCTTTTAAGTTGTTTTCAAAAAAAATAGTTTTAATAATAAAAAAATTAGATGTTGAATAGATTTTATTGTCTATTCATGTGTCTCATGAGTTTACCCATTGGTCCACCCATATTACGTTTACCCATACCTTTAAGTGCTTTTTTAGTTACACTATAATATTTCAGAAGGTCTTTTACATCATCATTAGTTAATCCTGCACCTCTACTTATACGGCTAATTCTTGATTTTTTAATTACTTCAGGATTTTCTAACTCATAATCTGTCATGGAGTTCATTAATATTTTGTATGTGTTTAATTTGTCTTCAGTAACTTTTGATGCATTAGCTGGAAGCTGATTACCTAATCCTGGTATAAGTTTCATGATTTGCTGTATAGGACCCATCTTGTTCATCATGTTCAACTGGTTTTCCATGTCTTTTAATGTGAATTTACCACTGATGATGGAGTCAATCATTTCCTTATCTGATTTTTCGGAGGTTACTTCTTCAGCTTTTTCAATTAATGTTTCAAGGTCTCCCATTCCAAGTAGTCTTGAAATAAACCTTTCTGGATCAAATGCTTCGAAATCATCCACTCTTTCTCCAGTACCAATAAATTTAATAGGAGCACGTATTTCTGCTACTGCAGATAATGCACCTCCTCCTTTTGCTGAACCATCTAATTTACTTACTATGATTGATCCAATATCTGTTGTTTGTTTAAATGATTCTGCTTGGTTACGTGCTTGTTGACCTATTGTTCCATCTATTACAAGTATTACTTCATCAGGTTCTACTACTGTACTAAGTTCTTTCATTTCATCAAGAAGATCCTGTTCTTCTTTATGACGACCGGCAGTATCTATTAATATTACATCATATTTATTTCCACATTGTTCCAGTCCTTTCTTTGCAAGGTCTATTGCATCTTTGTTTTTAGGATCTCCGAATACTGGTGTGTCTAATGGTTCTGTTAATTGTTTTAACTGTTCGTATGCTGCTGGTCTCCATGTGTCGGTACATACTATTGCACAATTTTGACCTTTCTTTTTCAAGTGTTTTACAAGTTTTGCAGTTGTAGTTGTTTTACCACTACCCTGTAAACCTAACATCATTATCTTGTATGGTTTATGGGTAATCTTTAGTTCTTCAGGTTTTTCACCGATTAAATTAACTAATTCTTGGTATACTATACGCATTACGTGTTCTTTAGGACTTAATCCTTTTGGTAATTCTTCGTCAAGAGCTCGTTTTTCTATTTTTTTGGTTAATGAGAATACAACTTTAACGTTTACGTCTGACTGAATTAATGCACGTTGAATGTCTTTTGTTACTTCTTTCAGTGTTTTCTTGTCTATTATTGACATTCCTGCTAGTTTTTTCATTGTTTGTGTTAGACTATCGCTTAATCCTTCTAGCATCTATTAACCTCCCTTTATGCTTTTATCAGTAAAAGTCTATTATTATATAATATATATTAAATCATTTTAATAATTAATTATTTTAGTTTATAATAATAATATATAGTATAAGAATGAAAACTTTTTCGAGGAATAATAATGTTAGATGTGTTAAAAAAATCTTTAATTGAATGCCCAGTAGTAAAAAAAGGTGATTATTTCTATTTTGTTCATCCTATAAGTGATGGAGTGCCTTTAGTTGAACCGGAATTATTAAATTCTATAATGGATTATATTGTTGATAATTTTGATTTATCAAATGTTGATAAAATTGTTGGCGTAGAAGCAATGGGAATTCCACTTGCCACTGCATTATCCTTAAAAACAGGTATTCCATTTGTTGTAATCAGGAAACGTTCCTACGGACTGGATGGAGAACACCAGGTACATCAGCAAACAGGTTATGGACATAGTGAATTATATATTAACAATATTTCAAAGGATGATAATATTTTATTAATTGATGATGTAGTAAGTACAGGTGGAACACTTATAAGTGTTATTTCTGCATTAGATAAAATTGGAGTAAATATAGATAATATTATACTACCTATAGAAAAAGATGATGGCAGAAAAATTGTGGAAGAAGCAACTAATTATAAAATCAATACTTTAGTAAAAATCAAGATGGTTGATGGAAAAGTCACTATTGTTGAGGATTAGGTTATTATTATGGCTACACTTGATTATGATTATAAATTTGATGTTATAATAGATAAGATAAGAGATTTAGATGCACATAATATAATTTTACAATTTCCTGAAGGATTAAAAAGTGATGCAATTAATGTTTCAAATACATTACAAAAAGAATTGCCTGATGTAAACATTATGATAGATGCAGATCCATGTTTTGGAGCATGTGATTTAGCAGATATTAAAGTAAATAAACATATTGATTTGGTTGTACACTTTGCTCACACTCCTCTACCAATCAAAACGGATTGTCCCGTATTATTTATTGAAGCACATTCAAATGCAGATGTAGAAGCACCTATATCCGATGCTATAAGTAAACTGGATGAAGAAGTAAAAACAATAGGCCTTGTTACAACAACACAACATATTCATAAATTGGAAGAAATGATAGAATATATAGAAAACAGGGGTTATACTGTAAAATTGGATAATGGTGAAGGAACCAGTAGGGGTCAGGTACTTGGATGTAATTTCACATCTATAAAAAATTTGGATGTTGATGTTATAATATATGTGGGCAGTGGAGATTTTCATGCTCTCGGAGTAAAACTTTTCACAAACAAAAAAGTGTTACTTGCAGATCCATTCATCGGAAAATCCAGGGATATAGAAGAATTCACTGATAAAATAATAAGAATTAGGTTTGCAAGAATAACCAAGGCCAAAGAAGCAAAATCATTTGGAATAATAATGTCTTCAAAAAAGGGTCAACTAAGATTTGATTTAGCATTAAAACTTAAAAAATTAATACGAGACCATGGCTTTGAAGCACAAATACTGAACATGGATTATGTTTCACCGGACCTGTTATTACCTTATGACCTTGATGCTTTTGTAATGACAGCATGTCCAAGAATTGCTATAGATGATAGTGCTATGTATAAAAAGCCAGTAATTACGCCGGATGAACTGGAAATTGTGTTAGGCTTAAGGCAATGGGAAGATTATCAGATGGATGAAATAATTATTCATGATGAACAAACATAAAAATAGTTACTTTTATTATTTATGATAAAGATAAATACTATATTATATAATTCTGAAAAACTGAGTAATGTATAATTATGAATCATAAAGAAAATGACCTTGTATCGCCTGGAGAAATATTATGTACTTATGAGGAGTACATACCATCAGAATGGACATACGTAGAGGATGGATATATTAAGGCAAGTATTAATGGACGAATAGTAATAGATAATGAAGAAAAAACAATCTCTTTATCAACAATTAATCCACCTAGTTCTCTTAAAGTAGGGAATCATGTCATAGGTCATATTACAGAGGTAAAACAGAATAAAGCACTGGTAACAATAAAAATGATAAAAGGCCTTAATCGTGAATTAATCATGGGATATAAAGGATTTATTCATATCTCAAAGGCTAATAATGAATTTATATCATCTCTTCATGACATGTTCAAAATCGGGGATATTGTTGAAGCAAAAGTATTGAATATATATGGATCCGAATATATTGATTTAAGCACGTCTGATGAAGATACTGGTGTAATAAAAGCAATGTGTGTAAATTGTCGTAAATTTATGAAACTTGATAATGATAAATTAGTATGTGAATGTGGAAAAGTGGATTCACGTAATATATCAAGTAATTATGGAGGTTTTTAACGTGAAATATATTAAAAATGAACCAGAACATTTAGTTTTAGAAATAACTGGAGAAAGTCATACAATATGTAATATTCTAAGAAAAAGATTAATGGCACAAGATGAAGTTAGTGCAGCTGCATATGATATTACTCATCCATTAATAGGTCAACCAGAATTTGAAGTAATAAGTTCTAACCCAAAAAAATCATTAATAACCGCTTCAGAAACAGTAAAAAATGAAGCAAACGAATTTAAAGAAGCATTAACTGATGCTTTCAACGAATAATTTTTTTACTCTTTTTAAATCTTTTAAAATTACAATATATTAATTAATAAATATTGATAAATTATTTTTTATGACAGAATATAAAAATCCAGCATTAACAGTTGATACAATAATTATTGATAACAATAAAATAGTGCTTATCAAGCGACTTAACGAACCATATAAAGATTATTGGGCAATACCTGGAGGATTTGTCGAATATGGTGAAAAAGTTGAAGATGCTGCAATCAGAGAAGCAAAAGAAGAAACAGGATTAGATATAGAATTAACAAAATTGGTTGGAGTATATTCTGATCCCGAAAGAGATCCGAGAGGACATACAGTTACAGTAGCTTTCACAGCAAAAATAATAGGTGGATGCTTAAACTCAGATTCTGATGCTAAAGATGCAAAATTTGTTAACATAACTGAGTTGGATAAGATAAACTTAGCATTTGATCATAAAAATATTTTAGAAGATTCCAACTTGCAATAATTAATTATATGATATATTATAAACAAATATAATAATGATAAAAAAACAATTATAAGGAGAACAATTAATTATGGAATTTTGTCCAGACTGTGGAAAAGTACTATTTCCAAAAGACGGTAAATTCTCATGTGATGCTTGTGGTTATGAAAAAGTAGTTACAGAAGAATCCAAAAAACAATATGAAGTAGTTGAAAAAGTAGATAAAGAAGATACAATAATAGTTACTGATGATAACGTAAAAACATTACCAACTATTAAAGTTATCTGCCCTAAATGTGATAATAAATTAGCATTTTGGTGGTTACAACAAACAAGAAGTGCAGATGAATCCGAAACAAGGTTTTTTAGATGCACAGAATGTGATTACACATGGCGTGAATACGATTAGGATTAATCGTATGTATTATTTTTTTTTAATATTTTCTTTTATTCAAGTTTTTTTGAAGTGGATATAGTAAATTATTTATTACTTGAAAAAATAAAATATAATCATAATTGTAAAAAATTATAATAATTTTTCGGTAAAGTGATTTATCATGACTAAAGATAATAAAAATTCAAAAAAAGGAAAGAGTATTGATTATGATCCTTTGGAAGAATTAAATGAAATTGATGATAATTTCACTATAGAAACTGAAAAAGACTATTTTGATGAAATTGAACAATTAAATTTTGATGATATTCCTGAATATGATAGTACAAGTGGAAAAATTATTAAGGAATCTCAAACTACTTCTAAACAGCAATCAACATCCGATAAGGTAGTTAAAGAAAAATTCCATTTGATGGATGAGATAGAAGAAGTGGATATTAATAAACCTAAAAATTCCAATGTTGATTCCAGTTCACAAAAATCTTTAACCAAGGAAGTAAATCCACAAAAACCAAACAAAAAACCTGTAAAGGTCAAAAAATTTGATTTATCTTCAAAATTAGGTTTAAATAAGGAGAATAAAAAGCCAGCCGTTAGACCTAAAAAACAAGTTCATGAATTCAAAGAAGAAACTACTTTAAAAGAAGATACAAAAGTTATCGATAATGTTAAAGTAGACAGTGATGGAGTACCATTACTAAATCAGTTTGATACAGAAAAAATTAAGGAATCTAATCTACTACCTAAGATTACTATACGTAAAATATCATTTTCTAAAATTATCATGATTTTTGTAGGTATAGTCATTTCATTAATAGGAATATTCCAGGCCATGAACGATGTTGTAAAAGTATCCGATCATGTAATGTATGGTGAACATGAATCTATGGCTATGGGTTTAATATTTTTAGGTATAATTATTATTATTTTAGCATTCTACAAAGAAATAATGAAATTAATAGGTTTAAATAATTTATCCAATATGATGGATGATATAGATTCACCATCTAAACCTAAACATAAGGATAAAAAATCTAATAAAAAATAATTATAGTATACCCTCCCCATTGTCAACTAGTTTTTTGAATAGACTTATTTTTTTCTTCACTTACTATAAAAAATTATTACTAAAAAAATTTAATATCAATGTTTATCATACATTAAATTATAACTAATGAATATATTTTAAAAATTATTTTTAAGGAGAGTATGGCATAGTGTTCAAACTAGTATTAAGCGACCCAAGTATTTTTAAAACAAGTTTTGATGCAATATCATCAATCGTTGACGAAGTACAAATAGAAGTAGATTCAGATGGACTAAGATTAAATGCTATTGACAGAAGTCACATTACTTACGTACATTTAGAATTAAAAGAAAGTTTATTTGATATCTATGAATGCGATAAACCAATCAAACTAAACTTAGATACAGAAGAATTAATGAAAGTTCTAAAAAGATCAAAATCTGATGATGTAATGGAACTAACTGTGGATGCAGGAAGTCTAATTTTAACATTTGAAGGAGCAATTAAGAAAACTTTCAAAGTTAAACTCATTGACTTAGAATATGATACACCAGCACAACCACAAATTGATTATCCAGTAAATATATCCATACCAATTGCTACACTTAAAGAAGCAATACAAGATATTGAAATAGTAGCTGACAGAGTATCATTCAACGTTGACGAAGATAACCTTACATTAGAAGCAGTAGGAGACTTTGCTGATGCTAAAGTAGAATATCTTCATGGTGAACAATTAAACGAAACAGCAAAAGCTATATACGCTATAGAAAATATTAAAGAAATGCTCAAAGCAGAAAAATTTGCAGATAAAACCTATGTTCAATTAGGGGATGACATGCCATTAACTTTAGTATTAGAATTAATGAATGATGAAGGAGAATTATCATTTTTATTAGCTCCTAGAATAGAAGAAGAATAAATACTCTCTAAATTTTTTTTTAACAAATTTATTAAGAATAGGGGAATTGTCATTGGATACTTTTTTTCAAAAATTAAGGGATATTCAGAAAAAAGAGAGAACTACTGGAACATTATCGGAAGTAGATGATTCTTTTTATACTGATGCTTCAAATTACCTTCAAGAATTATTAAAAATGGTTAACAATAATCCTCTATCATTAGAAGCATATCAATTACGTGATGCTCAAAGAATTACAACAGAAATTTGTGAAAGAAGAGAATTTAAAATTGTCAGTACTGCCGCTACAAATGTTCAGAAAGGTCATGATATATTTAAAGGGCATAAGAAAGATTCTGAATTATATGATGTAATTCCATACAATACCACTCCCGAAGAGGAGGAGTTTTATAAAAAGATTGTTAATATGTTGGTAGAACATAGGGAACAATTAATGGATAAAATCATTTTAAACAGGTCTAATGAGACAAAAATTGGTTTCAAACCTGTTGAAAAAAAAGTAGAGGAAAAACCTAAAAATACTGGAATAACTCCTAATGAGGAAGTTCCGGATGTTTCATCACAATCTGCTGCTGAGGTTACAGGTGAAAGCTCAGAGGATGTTAAGGTAGTTAAAAAGTCGGGTAAACCTAAACCGCCATTGCTTGATGAAAGTCAAATAGCTATGATGTTTGGTCAGGCTCCTGATGATATATTACTGGATGAAAATAATAATCCTGTAAAACCTGTTAAACGAGACATTACCACACCTTTTAAAGGACCTAAACCTCCTAAGGATGATACAGTTTCTCTCCAAAATAAACCGAAGCAATTGGAAAAGAAAGTTGAAAAGAAAGAGGAACAATCAGAATCTGAATCAATTGATGAACCAGAGGTTCAAGTAGTTGAAGAAAACATATTTGAAAATGAAGAATTGGTAGAATTTAAGAAAGAAATCACTACGGATATTCTTGATGAAAATGAGAAGACTTATGGTCCATTTTTTGTCGATGATATTGTTTTATTACCGAAATCTATAGTTGAAATATTAAATGATAATGATGTTATTAATATTATCAGGTAATTTTTTTTAACTAATCCTTTTTTTGAAAAAAACACTTAATTATAAATATAGATGATTAATATAATATAATATAGATAAATTATTGATTGTTCTAAATTTAACGAACAATTAGGATTACTATTTATAAACGAATATATGGCTATAGAATCAGTTATGTAGACCATAAAAATATTTGTTTGTGTAATAAAATACAAGAAATTGTATTATACATTTTTAAAGAATAAACTTAAAAGGAATAAGTTTATTCAAATATTTTATCGATTAAAGTAGAACATACTTTATTAAAATTAATTATTTTTTTAATTAATTTACTTAATAACGAGGTGAAAAGATGAAAATACCACGAGAAAGAAGGACTTACTGTCCAAA
>CAMNFZ010000029.1 GCA_946537725.1 uncultured Methanosphaera sp. | reverse complement strand
CTAAGTATATATAAAATTTTTTCATTTTAAAATATTTATTAAAGGATATGACTGATTATTATGGCAATACATCCAATAGAATTTAGGTACGGTACTCCAGAAATGAAGGCTGTATGGGAACAAGAAGCAAAATTACAAAACATGTTAAAAGTTGAAGCTGCACTTGCAAAAGCAGAAGGAGAAATAGGATTAATCCCTAAAGAAGCAGCAGATGAAATTAATCGTAAAGCAACAACAGAATATGTTAAACAGGAAAGAGTAGATGAAATAGAAAAAGCTACTAACCATGATATCGGAGCTTTAATGAAAGCATTAGAAGAAGTTTGTGATAATGGTGCAGGAGAATATGTTCACTACGGATCAACCAGTAACGATATAATAGACTCCTCACAATCATTACAACTAAAAGCATCAATAGAAATTATACGTGAAAAAATCATCAAACTCATAAAAATATTAATCGACCTAGCCGAGGAACATAAAGATACTGTAACTATCGGACGTACACATGGTCAACATGCACTGCCAACAACATATGCAATGAAATTTGCAATTTACATTGATGAACTTACAAGACAAATAGAAAGATTAAATCTTACAGAAGATCATGTTTGTGTAGGTATGATGACAGGAGCAGTAGGTACAACAGCAGCTCTTGGAGAAACTGGTTATGATATACATTTAAGAGTATCTGAAATTCTAGGATTAAATCCTGTACATATTTCAAATCAGGTAGTTCAAAGGGATAATCATGCAGAGTATGTTATGACACTGGCAAATCTTTGCAGTACTCTTGAAAAAATGGCATTAGAAGTACGTAACTTACAAAGAACAGAGATTATGGAAGTAGGTGAAAAATTTGACCCTGAAAAACAGATGGGTAGTAGTACTATGCCACATAAAAGAAATCCTATTACAGGAGAAAGAATATGTGGAGTTTCAAGAGTAGTTAAATCTTATGTGAATGCAGCTTTACAAAATAATCCTTTATGGCATGAACGTGATTTAACCAATTCATCATGTGAAAGAATTATTTTACCTGAATCTGCAATATTAACAGATTATATGTTAAATTTATCTATTAAATTATTTTCAAAACTTGATTTCCATGAAGAGAATATTGAAAGAAATCTTAATGCTAGTAATGGACTTGTTATGGCTGAAAGATTCATGTCAAAACTTACACAAAAGGGTATGGGAAGACAGAGTGCTTACAGTATAGTTAGAAGATGTGCTATGGATGCTTATGCTGAAAATACTGGTCTTAGGGAAATGGTTTCTAAACAGGATGAAATTCTTAAATATATGTCACAAGAAGAGATAGATGAAATTCTCGATCCTCATACTTATCTTGGTAGTAGCAATAAGTTTGTTGATAATGTTATAGATTATGCTCAGAAATTTATTGAATAATTTTGTGTAATTTTTTTAACTTCCATTATTTTTTTTATTTTTGATTGTTTTTTTTTAGCATTTTTGTTTTTTTGTAATTGTTTTTGTTTTAAGAGAACTAATTAAATTAAATTTAAAATTTTTATCAATTTTATTTGACATGCTTTATATAGTAGATAGAATATATAATACAATATACCTTAAGGGGTATAGGTATAGTATTAATCTTAACATACTATTTAAAAATTTGAAAGAAACATCAAAAATACTTGAATAAAAAGAACATGACAAAAAAGGTGATAAAAATGAACCTATTAAAAAAAATAGGAATAATAATATTTCAAATCCTAGCCTCAGTATTAATAATCCTAGCATTAACATTAGAGTACTTATCACAAATAAGAGAAAAAACCAAAAAATCAACAAACAACTTAGGAAATGAAAAAAGAAAAACAAACATTCACCAAACACAACTAACACATTCATTATCCTAAGAACTATTTTTTTTAACATTCATTAAATTATAAAAAAAATAATTATTAATTTTAAAAAGAGAATTTTTGAATAAATTAATAAGTATTTATACACTTTTTAATTACATCATAGATGTAATAATTAAATAGATTATTCCAATTGCAAATAGAAGAGCAATTGTTCCAGACAAAATATTTTCTAATTTTTCACTCATATTTTCACCTCTAATTTTATGAATATACCATACCCTGTTAGGTATAATTAAATATGGTAATACACATATACAAATATTTATTAACAAGAATAGGAATTAATCAAAAAAATATAAAATAAAACAAAAAAAATGAAATAATTTACAAAAAATAAAAAATAAAGAACCATAATGAATATAATAAATACAAAAACAATGAAAAAAAAAATAATAACATAGATATATCCAAAATAAAATAACCTGTTAAAAAAATATATTAATAACATAAGGTAATAATAATTAATGTAGACTAAAAAAATAAATAAAAAAATTAATTATTATAATTTTTAAATTAAAAAAAGAAGGAGATGTTATTTAATGCAACAATTTTCAAGCGCAGGTTATGACAGAGCTTTAACAGTATTTAGCCCAGATGGACGTTTATTCCAAATTGAATATGCAAGAGAAGCTGTAAAAAGAGGTACAACATCAGTAGGAATAATCTCCAAAGAAGGAGTTATTTTTGCAGTTGACAAAAAAGTTAAAAGCAAACTAGTAGTTCCAACATCCATAGAAAAAATATTTAAAATAGACGAACATATTGGTACAGCTTCAAGTGGTCTAGTAGCAGATGCAAGAAGACTTGTAGATATTGCAAGAAGACAAGCCCAAGTAAATAAATTACAATACCACGAACCAATATCCGTAACAGGTCTTGCAAAATACATCGGAGACTTAGAACAAATGTACACCCAAAGTGGAGGAATTAGACCATTCGGTATTTCCTTAATCATAGGTGGAGTATCCGATGATGAATGCAGAATTTACGAAACAGACCCAAGCGGAGCACTAGTTGAATACAAAGCGACAGCAATAGGTTTCGGACGTGAAAAAGCTCTTGAACTATTTGAAGAAAAATTTGAAGATGATCTTTCACTAGACGATGCAATTGATTTAGCCATAGAAGGTATTTACAAAGCAACAGATGGAAAAGTAGCTGACGATAGCGTTGAAATTTCTGTTGTAGATAAAGAAACAGCAAAATATAGAAAACTTGACTCAGACGAAATCCAAGTTTATGTAGACAAAGTTGTAGAACGTAAAGAACAAGAAAAGAAAGAAGCAGAAGAAAAGGCTAAAAAAGAAGCAGAAGAAAAAGAAGCTCGAAAAGCTGAATTAAAAGCTAAAAAAGAAGCAGAAGAAAAAGAAGCAGAAAAAGAAGCAGAAAAAGCCACTGCAGAAGAAAGTGAAAACTCCGAAGAACCTGCTGAAGATGAAGAATAATTCTTCACACCACACTTTTTTTTAACCACCAAAATAAAATAAACTAATTCTTATTAAACTTTAAATATCATAACCCTTAATTGTTATTATTGATAAATTATTAAATGGACAAATAAATAAATTAAAAATAATTATATTAAGGTGAATAAAATGGTAAATGTAGATGATGCCGTTATAGCAAGATTAGAAAGTTATGGTGAAAGATTTGAAATATTAGTAGATGCTGAACTAGCTGCAGATTATAAAAGAGGAAATGACATAGAAATAGAAAGTGTACTAGCAGTTGAAGAAATATTTAAAGACGCACATAAAGCAGACAAAGCATCAGAAGAAAATATGAAAAAAGCATTCGAAACAACAGATGCACTTGAAGTTGCTGACATCATTATTAAAAAAGGAAATATACAAATTACTGCCAACCAGAGAAAGAAAATGCAAGAAGAAAAAACCAGGCAAGTAATTGATAAAATCGCTCGTGAAGCAATAAACCCCCAAACCAAATTACCTCACCCTCCAAAAAGAATTGAAAAAGCTATGGAAGAAGCAAAAGTTCATATTGATCCTATGAAAACTGTTGAAGAACAAATCGAACCAACAGTTAAAGCAATACTTACAAAAATTCCCATCCGTATCGAAAAAGTTCAAGTTGCTGTTAAAATTCCTGGAACATATACCGGTAAATCATATTCTGTAATCACACAATATGGTAAGTTAATGAAAGAAGAATGGGAAAATGACGGTAGCTGGATTGGAATTGTAGAAATACCTGGAGGTTTACAGGACAAATTTTACACTGATTTAAGTGGTTTAACTCATGGTGAAGTAGAAACCAAACTTATTAAATAAGCATAGTATAGTGATTAAAATGTTGTTCGTAGATAACAAACAGATTGTTTTACCCGGACACTTATTATCAGACAGTAATTTAACACTTGGACGTGGAACATTTAGAGAAAATGGGAAAATATATTCCAATATGACAGGTATTGTTTACTTAGAAAGTGAAACAATCAGTGTTATTCCTTTCAAGTACACATATAAACCCAAATATGGGGATTTAATTATTGGAAGAGTAGTTAATTCGTCTTATTCCTCATGGACTATAAACATTAACAGTTCTTATCAGGGCTATTTGTCAACTTCAGAGTTATATGATAAAAATGAACAGAACATTAACCAAATTATTAATGTTAATGATGTGTTGCTTTTAAGAGTTGCTAATGTTGATGAAATTAATCGTGTAAAATTAACAATCAGATCACATGGTTTAGGTAAATTTAATCAAGGAGTAATTGTACGAGTTAAACAACCTACTGTGCATTTTTTAAGCGAAGAGAATGCTTTCCTTAATAATATGATTCAGGAATATACCTGTACTGATATGATAGTAGCAAAAAATGGTTTAATATGGATTAATGGGTTAAAAGAGAATGTTGACAAATTAATGAAAATTATTGAAGAAATAGAGAACAATCCATTTAAGCATAATCTTATTAAAATCGTTCAATCTAAAATTATGAATTTATAAACGGAGATAAAAGATGAAAGAACAATTTACTAGAAATGATGGACGAACATTTAATTCCTTGCGTAATATGAAAATGGAAGTTGGAGTATTAAATAATGCTGATGGTTCTGCATATGTAGAATGTGGAAATAATAAAGTTTTAGTTGGAGTTTATGGACCTAGGGAATTATATTCTAAAAAGCATTCAAAACCTGATGGTGCAGTTTTAAGATGTAAATATAATATGGCTCCTTTTTCTGTTAAGGAACGTAAAAGACCTGGACCAGATAGGAGGTCTACAGAAATATCTAAGTTAATCTCGGAGGCTATTAGTCCAAGTATTTTCTTAGAGAAGTATCCTCGTTCTTCTATTGATATTTCGATAGAAGTTTTGGAAGCTGAAGGTGGAACTCGGTGTCTGGGTATTGTTGGAGCTAGCCTTGCACTTGCAGATGCTGAAATTCCTATGAGGGATTTGACTAGTGCTTGTGCTGTAGGTAAAGTAGATGACCATATTGTTGTAGATTTATCTGAAGAGGAAGATCAGACAGGTCAGGCAGATATGCCTGTTGCGATTATGCCACGTACTGGTGATATTACTTTTTTACAGATGGATGGTAATTTATCTGTTCCGGAGTTTGAAGATGCATTGAAGTTGGCTTTTGATGCTTGTTTTTTTATTAATCAGTTACAACAGGAGACATTGTTAAAAAAATACGGAGGAGAAAAGAATGGTGAATATTATCTCTGAAGTATCCAAGGAGAAAGTATTTGATTTATTGAATCATGAAAAGCGTGTGGATAATAGAAGTTTTTCTGAGTATAGGGAGATTAGTATTAAAACTAATTATATTAATAAGGCGGAGGGTTCTGCATTAGTGTCTATTGGAGGTACTACTGTTCTTGCGGGTGTTAAAGCCCAGGTTGGTAGTCCGTTCCCTAATTCACCGGATAGTGGTATTATAATTATTAATGCTGAGTTACTTGCTATTGCTAGTCGTAATTTTGAGTATGGTCCTCCAAATAAGTTTGCTATCGAAATTTCGAGGGTTGTTGATAGAACTATTAGGGAGTCACCACTTATTGATTTGGATAAGTTATGTATTGTTGAGGGAAGTAAAGTTTGGAAGTTGCATGTTGATATTGATATTTTGGATTTTGATGGCAATATTATGGATGCTACTTGTTTGGCTGCGGTTAGTGCTTTGTTAACTACGAAGATTCCTACTGCTAAGTTTGTTAATGATGAATTATCTATTGATGAAGATCATTTATCCAGCCTTCCTATTCTGAATAAGAGTGTTTTATGTACTGTTGTTAAAGTTAATGATCAGTTAATTGTTGATCCGGTTCATATTGAAGAGACTTTAATGGAATCTAGTTTGTCTATTGGTTTTAGAGAGGATGGAACTTTGTGTGCTCTTCAGAAATGTGGGTTGGATGTGTTAACTGCTAAAGAGGTTATGCAGTGTATGAGTATGGCTTTCAATCATAGTAGAGAATTATTTTCTTTACTTGAAAACATAAAACCATAAGTATATATTAGATAAAGTTTAAAGATATTATATAGTTATATTATAAGGATGATAGATTTTAGGTGTCTATTAGTTTTTTCCGAAATAATATTATTTTTAAGCTAATTATTTGAAGTGCAACGAGAATGTTGTAACTTTTTTAGTAAAAAGAATACGAATAATTGATTGATATCTATTTAACATTTTTATAGGTTTTTGTTAGTAGATGTAAGTCATTATAGTTTATTATCTTCAAATGTTTTTAGAGAATATAGAAAGATAAACAATATTTTTCAAATATTAACTTAATGGAAGGTGAAAAAATGGTAAGAAAAAGTAAAGTAGGATCTACTGGACGTTTTGGTGCTAGATATGGTAGAAAAGCTAAAAGAACAGTTAGAGATATCGAAGATAAAATGCACGCTAAACACATTTGTCCTAGATGTGACAGACCAGGAGTAAAAAGAACACACGCTGGTATCTGGAAATGTAAAAAATGTGGTAACGTATTTACTGGTGGAGCATACATTCCTACAACACCAATGGGAAAAGTTGCAAAACGTAACATTAGACGTATCGTTGGAGGAGAATAAACATGTACAAATGCATTAAATGTGGACAAAGTGTTGATATTAAAAAATACTCAGAATCAAAATGTCCTAAATGCAGATACAGAATCTTATTTAAAGAAGTTCCTGTAGTAAAACGTACTATTAAAGCTCGATAAGTATTTTTACTATTTTTATAAGGGTAAAACCCTTTAATCCTTTTTATTAAACTATTTTTAATTATTTTACTTAAGATGAATTATTATGTTATATAAAGTAAATTCTAAACTAGTGATTTCTACTAGTAGAAAACCAACACAGATTACAAGAAGATTTGCTCAATTTTTAAAACATTATTTTAATGCTAGTTACATTAATAGGGGAAAATCCAGTTTTAAGAAGATTGTTAACCAAGCAATAAATGATGAAAATGAATTATTGTTAATTATTACTGAAACTAAAGGAAATCCTAGTAGCATTAATATTTATGATTTGGAAAAAGATTCTGAAAATCCTAGGAGCAATGTATACATTACAGTATCCCTGCCTAAAGATAATAATAAGATAAATACGGATAGTTCAAGCATTGTCTTTATAAACAAGGCCCGAAAACTTGATGATTTATTCACAAACTATGAAATATTTAAAAGTGATGAGAAAATTAAAAGTAATTGTATTGTAATTGAAGATTATGAAGATGAAATGTTCAAAGCATCATTTATTGATAAAAAAGGATTGGATACTAACTTTAAAGTATATATTAAAGGATTTAAGTTAGAAGATTAAATTATTTTATTCCGTGGTTTTTATGAGTGAAAAGAAGATATTAGATAGTATTGAAACAGTTTTTAATATAGAATTAGATAATTCACATGATGCAAGTATAGTTTTTAATTCCATTAAGCCGGAAGTATCCTTTGCCCGTGGTGAAAGATCTAGGAGTGAAATTGAATTAGATGAGAATAATATTATTATTAAAATTTATTCTAATGATGTTGTTTCTTTACGTGCTTCTATAAACTCTTATGTACGATGGATAAAATTATCTACAGAGATATTAAAAATTTAATATAGATGAAAAAGATATATTATATTAATATATAAAAATTATTTATTTACGTTAATTGAATACTAAAAAAAAAAATTATAGGTGATAAAATGGATATGCCACAAAATGTTCAAGAACAATTAAAACAATTCCAACAAGTTCAACAACAAGCTCAGTCTATAGCTATGCAAAAACAAACAGTTACTTTACAAATTAATGAAGCTAAAAAAGCTTTAGATGAATTATCAAAAACTGCTGATGATCAGGATGTTTACAAAACAGCTGGTGCATTACTTATAAAAACTAATAAAGCAGACAGTGAAGCTGAATTAAAAGACAGTATTGAAATGTTAGAAATTAGACAAAAAACCATTGAAAAACAAGAAAAACGTATTAACAACAGATTAGAAGAGTTACAAGCTAGTCTTCAAGCTGCTATGAGCCAAGTACAACAATAGATTTAAACTATTGTTATATCTTTTTTTTAACCTCCAATTTATTAAAACTGATTTTTTTAGGAGAATTTTTTATATGATACCATTAACTGATAAGGAAGTTGAAGAAATTATTGATATTGCATACTCTACTAGTGAAGGACATATACTAAAATATGTTAATAAGAAAGAATTTGAGGACATTAACATTACTATTAACTTAACTCGTGGTCCTGATAACTTTGACATTGATATTAATATTGATTTAGATAGTGATGCACAGTTACCTGATGATTTAGCTGAAACTGCAATTAATCTTAGTTTAGATGCTGTTGACGATTATGTTGAAAATAGAAATAAGAATTTAGATTAATATGATAATTCCTGTTTTTGATATTAAAAATAATATGTGTGTTTGTGGTAAATCTGGTGAAAGAGAGAGTTATTCCGAATTACATAGTGTTTATGGTGAAAATATTGATGAGATTATAGGTAATCTTAAGAAATCTGGTGCTAGTGTTGTTTATATTGCTGATTTAGATAAGATTGAAGGAAAGGGTGATAATTCTGAATTAATTTCTGAGATTAATGAGAAGATTCCTGTTTTATTGGATAATGGCAGTTCTTCAATTGAGGATATTGAATGTTGTAAAAATATTTGCACATACCCTATACTTGCCACTGAAACTATGAGTGATTTGTCCGAGATTAATAGAATATTTGAAGAAATTAATTATAATAATATCATCATTAGTATAGATATAAAGAATGATGAAGTGTTGGTTAAAAATGATGATATTGATCTTGAAGATATTATTTCATTAATTAATAATGCAAAACCAGATTACACAATACTTCTTAACATATCACAAGTTGGAACCGAAAAGGGAAATAGAAATAATATAATCAGAAAACTAATCGACAAAACTCCCTACACCCAACACATTATAGCTGGTGGAATAACAAACCAGAGTATTGAAGAATTCAAAAAAGAGGGTATTGATAACTTTTTAATTGGAACAATATTACATGAAGGAAAATTATCCCCCAAATATTTATGGTGAAATTATGAAAAATAAAATACTTACTATAGGTCCCGTGACAAAAGATTTAATAATTACACCAACAGAGCAATATTATCAAATTGGTGGAGCAGTATATTACCAGAGCAATACATTAGAACAACTTAAAAAAGAGCACATTGCAATAATATCAGTAGGAAAAGATGATGTTAAAAATCTTGACAAAACACTGAAAAAACAAGAACTAATACTACAAGAAAAAACACTAGAATACACAAACATATACAACAAAAAATTACAAAGAACACAAAAAGCAAAATTCTCACAAAACACCATCACACCAAACAATATCAACATAAACCTAAATCAAATCCAATACGCCCTAATCTCACCACTAACCCCCAACGACATACCACCAGAAACCATCAAACACCTAAAAAACAACAACATCCAAACAGTACTAGTAGCCCAGGGATACCTGAGAAAAACAGATGAAAACAACAACATACTAAAAAGAAAATGGACTGACAAAGAAAAATACCTTGAAAACACAGACATACTATGCCTAGACGAAGAAGAAACAAAACAAAGCTTCAACATCAACAACACCCAAGAAGAAACCATAAAAAAAATACTAAACAAACATAACCTAAAACAACTAATCATAACACAAGCAGAAAAAGGATCAACAATATACACACAAGAAAAAACATACAAAATACCAGCAATAAAAACAGACAAAAACATTGACGCAACAGGACTAGGAGACACATACATAGCAGCATACATAGCAAAACTAGAAGAAACAAACAACATACAAGAATCAGGACTATTCGCATCAATAACAGCAAAAGAAAAATTACAACACAAAGGTCCATTAAAAACAAGCAAAGAAAAAATAGAAAAAGAATTAGATAAGTATAGATAAGGATACAAATGGGAATACTACAGCAAAAACAAACAAAGCAATACCAATCACCAACTGTAACCTATTCTCATCCAATCCACCAGTTAACATGAAATAAATTCCCGCTACTGCCAAAATTGTAGGAATAATTTCAGAATACAATAATAAAAAATCCATATTTTAATCTCCATTATCACAAGTAATGACATTTTCCCCTAAAGTTTATAATAATATTATATATGAATAAATAAGAATATACTTTTTTTGTATTAACAATCTTACAAAATTTTCATCATATCAATCAAACTATTTATCTCCCGAACATCCTCACGACAATTCATCTTTTCAAGAACTTCTTCCTGTTCAGGTGTGAGCTTAGAATTAATTAACATACTTTGCATACCAGCATTACAAGCACCCATAATATCAGCATCAAAATTATTACCAACCATCAGCGAAGTACCTGCAGTAACGCCCAACCGTTTCATAGCAATATTAAATATCTCAGGATCCGGTTTTTCATAACCAACAGATTCAGATGTAACCACATCATCAAAGAATGGATAAACACCCAAACGAATTAACTTTTCCCACTGCTTAAATTCTTTACCATTAGTTATTAATCCAACCTTGTATCCCTGACTTTTCAAATATAATAATATAGAAAAAGATTCAGGTTCTAATTTTAGCATAGCAAACTTAGTATTATGATAAGTAATAATACCATTAACAATTATTAATGGATCTTCTTCACCATTAACTTCTTCTACTAATATATTGAAATGTTGACCATAATTTGAACCTTTATCTTTGATAATTCTAATTAAATGTTCATAACCTTCATCTTCAGTACATTTTAATCCATTATGTACCATTGATTTTACTGCAGCCCTTCTTGCAATTGCAGCAAACCCTGAAGTATCATATATAGTGTCATCCATATCAAAAAATACTGCTCTTATCATATGTATAATAATATGAATTTTAAATTATTAATAATTTTCATTAGAAAAAAATTGTATAAAAAGGAAGGAGGTTATAATTCAAAAGAACCATCAAGTAATGCGTTCTTAAGGTCTTCTGCAATTTTTAATGCACGAACTTTATCTGATTGACGACAAGTTACTGAAATATTTCTTTCTTTACCTTCTGCTTCAATTGTAATTTTACCTAAGTTAATACTTGGAACTCCTCTTGGACAAACATATGCACAGAATCCACATCCATAACAAAGGTCTGAATCAATAGTTTTATCTTTTTTATATGCATTTACCGGACAGTATAACTCTGGTAAACATGGAATACAATTAAAACATTTGTCAGGGTCAGTAGTTGGACGATAATCAACATCTTCCCATACAGTATAATCTATAGTGTCAATTGGCAAATGTCTTCCATGAATATCACAAACAGGTAAAGCAATATCCTTATTTAACACTTTTAAGTTTTCAAGTATTTTTTCGTTAAGTACTGGAATAGGAATTGCAACTGAATTAAATATTTCAGGACCCATTCCTGTTTTATAACCACCAAGATAATATGAATTCATGTCCTTAATATCTGCAGTTAACATTAAATTAGGTTTTTCACTGGTACTTCTTGTACCATTATCAATGACTACTCCCTGAGCACCGTTTAAAAGTATTTTTGTACCTTGTTTTATAACATTTTGTTCAGGATCATTTTCTAATGGATTTATTTCACCACAACCACTGAATGAATATGAATTATATGGACCTTCCATTGGTGCTACATTAAATATGGATTTTTGAGCTTTTTTATCAGGATTTGTGAATGAATTATAATTTTTGAAAGCCATACGTGTACCTATAATTCTTGCAGTTCCCAAATCATCCTTTGTAATTTTTGTATTGAATTCGTTTCCTTCATTATCAATGACTTGAACATCCACTTCTTTTCCTTCAACCAAATCCTTTAATAAGAATCCTCCACCATAATCTTCTATAGTTTTACTATGATTAGTACCATACAATATTACGTCAACCGTTCCCAACAATTCATTAGGGCATGGCCCAGGATAAGCGGCTATTCCGTTTAAATATACTTCACTAGCTTTATTAAATTCACCAGGTTCTGAAACAGGTATGTGCAATACTGCTGTTGTTCCACTCATAACTCCACTAGTTCCACAAGTAACTACATCCACATCATCAAGTGTAACCTCTTCCCCAGCCCTTATTTTTGTTTTAAGCTCATCTGCAGTTAAAACTATTGCATCACCTGATTTTAGCTTTTCTTGAATTTCATCAATTGTTTTCACCCATAATTCCTCCCAAAAAAAATATTACTACGTTTATAAAATATATATCTTGATAAAATATGTTAAAATAAATAATTTAATAATATGATAATATATTTATTCAAACAACCTATTAAATAGACACCCCAAAATCATAAAAAAAGGATATTAATTCATTTTTTTATACAAAATCATTAATTATTAATGAGGAAGAAACATCAACCCCATTAAAAATCCATCAGTCAATAAATGAGATAAATATGGTACAAATAAATTTTTAGTTTTAAAATATCCATATAATTCAAATATTGAACCTAAACCCTGTAATAGTAGTACAGAATAAATTGTTACACTATCAGAAAAATGCAATATACCAAAACCAACCAATACAATCAATGAAGATAATATAAATGAAACTTTTTTATTTTCCGAATATTTATAGAATAATTTCATGAAAAACATTAATGGTATGAATTTTATTAATTCTTCTGACATCATAGCAAATATTAATGAAGCATATAAATCCCAAGTCATAACAAGATCTGCAGGACCACCATCTGGCCCAATCAAATTCAATGATCCTAAAATAAAGGACATTACTGCCGCATAAACCAAATAAAATATAAACATAAGTATTGCTAATTTAATTTCATCTTTATTCGGTTTTTCCATTAAAATAGAGTAATCCCATTTAGAGTAATATAATAAAGGTATAATCATTACAATTAACATTAAAAAACTACCGATTATTTGTGAAAACCCGTAAAATAAATCTGATACAATAAAACCAATGAAAATAGAAATGAATAATATGATCCAGCCTTTCTTAGAGATTCTTGGATTGTTTTTATAAAATGGAAAATCTTTGTTCGTATAATTTTTTGTTATAATTTCCTTTAAAATATTTTCACCCCTAGAGACATAATTACATATATGAGGTATATTATTAGAAGGATATAATCTTTTAGTTAAATGTATAATCAACCATTAGAGTACATTATAACTCTAAAAGGATAATAATAAATAATTTATAAGTAAAAAATAGTTTAAAAATATAAAAATAATAAAATGAAGAAATCATAATTCTTCAATTTGTTCTTTTAATGTTTGGAATGCTTCATCCTTTTTATCTAATTGTGTCATTCCAGCACCTTGTGCAAGGTTAGGTTTTCCTCCACCCCTTCCACCAAGGAATTCACCAAGAGTTTTAATTACATCACCCATTTTTAAGCCTTTATCAACTATTCCTTGAGTACATGATGCAACAATATTTCCATTATTATTAATTATTACTGCAATATCAGCTACTTGGTCTTTTTCAACAAGATTAGTTGCTATTTCCCTGAGTTGTCCTGCATCAGCTTCAATTACTTGTGTTAATACTTTGTAATCATTAACATTTTCCACATTATCCTGTAATGATGATATTTTAGCTTCTGCTAATTGTTTTTCCAGTGCTTTGATAGTTTTTTGCTGTTCTTTCCATTCATTAAAGAAACGATTACATGTTTTTGGTAATTGATCAGCATCCACACCGAAAACACCACTGCTTTCTCTTAAAATATCATCAATTTCCTGTATTTTGTTAATTGCTGAGTCTGCAACTGCAAATTCTATACGTTCAACACCATCTTGTACTCTTTCTGTTCTGAGTACTTTGATGATACCTACATCACCTGTTGTTTGTACATGTGTTCCTGCACATGCTTCCACATCCACACCAGGTATTTCCACGACTCTTATGTCTTTTCCCGGAACGATACCTCCCTGGTATAGTTTGAAACCATATTTTACTTCTGCATCGGTCCTGTCATACCATTGTATGTTTACTGGTAAGTTCTGTTTAACATATTCGTTTGCAAGTTTCTCGATTTGTTTCAGGTCATCTGTTGTGATACGTTTATAATGTGATAAGTCAATTCTTGTTTTTTCTATTCCATTTTGTGAACCTGCCTGCCAGATATGTTTTCCCAATACTTTTCTTGCTGATGCAATAATTAAGTGTGTTGCTGAGTGATTACTGGTTAATAAATCACGTCTTAATGCATCTATTTCACCAGTTATTTCTTCACCGACAATACCATCTAGTTTATCAACATCGTCTTTTGCTACATGATGTAATACTATTCCATCTTGTTTTTCTGCATATGTAATGTTTAGTACTGTTCCGTCTTTTCTTGTTATTGTTCCTTCATCGGATGGTTGTCCTCCACCTTCCGGGTAGTATATTGTTTGGTCTAGTATTATTTTGTTTGAGTCTTCTACTCCAAGTACTTTTGCTGTGAATTGTCTTTGTTGTAGATCATCATAGAATGCTAGGTATGTTTGTGGATAGTTTAGTTCTAATGGTTCTATTTCTTCTTCCTCTTCTTCTTCGTGTGCTGCTGCTATTTGTGTGTAGAAGTTGTCTGGTATGTTTGCATCAAAGTCATATTCATTGCATATGCTTTCTACTGTTTCTGGTGGTATTCCATTGGAGTCGTAGAAGTTTATTAGCATATCTGTTGGGAATGATGTTTTTCCTTCTTTTCTGAGTTTTTCGATTGAACGTTTTACAAGGTTTCTTCCTTTTGTGAGTGTTGTATGATATCTTTCTTCTTCGAGGTCTGTGATGTTTAGTATGTGTTCTGCATTGTCTTTAATTTCTGGGTATGTTTGGCTTAGGAAGTCTAATTGTATTTTCATAATGTCTGATAATGATTCTTTGAGTCCTAATTCGTTCATGTATTTTACTGTTCTTCTTAATACGAGTCTTGCAAGGTATCCTTCTTTTACATTGGATGGGATTATTCCATCTGCTAGCATGAAGCTTAGACATCGGGTATGGTCTGCTACGATGTATATTGCTTCCATTGGTGCTGTTGCTTTTCTTAGTACTTCAGGGTCTAAGGATAGTTTTTCTGCTACTTTTTGTCTTAGGAGTTTTAGGTCAGATATATCTTCTAAGTCCATCATTCCTGCTATTCTAGCATTTTCTGATAGTATTTCTGTGTCTAATTCTACTCCGCTTAGTTCTGTTAGTTTATCTATTACTGGTCCGAATGTTGCATCGTATGCTGTTGGTGTTCCTTGACTTACCCATGCTATACGTTCTAACCCGTATCCTGTATCCACTATTCTTAATGGTATTTCTTCAAGTCCATCTTTTGTTGTTTTGTATTGTATGAACACGAGGGTTGCTAGTTCTACTCCGTGTGCACATATTTCATATGATGGTCCTTCGTTTCCTCCACCTTTCCACCAGGATTCTATGTAAGTTATTTCCTCTGGGTTGATTCCTATGCTTACCAGGAATTCGTAACAGTATCTTAGTGTTTGGTCTTTCCAGTATATCTCGTTGTCGTCAGAGTTGAATGCATGGTGTGCTCCCATTGTAAAACAGGTCATGTGTCTTCCGGAACGTCCTACATTATCAACATCATTTAATCTTATTGATGGCTGTGCGATTGTAAGAGGATTTGCCGGAGGCCTTACCATTCCACTTGTTACCCATGGCTGGAAGTCATATATTGTTGCTCCTACCAGGAATACGTCATTTCTCCATCTTTTTGCAAGTACTGGGTATCTATCTATAGGTGTGTGATTGTTGTTTTTGAAAAATTCTTTAAATTGTTTTTGTATACCCATTAAGTCATATTGTTTGTCTGTAACAGGATTACCAATAAATTCATATTCATCACATGGAGCATCTCCACATGTTGATCTTTCTTTAATTGACCAGAAGGTTTGTCCACATTTACTGCAAACATGCTTCTTAAATCCTAAATCTTCTAATTCAAAAGTCATGTAAATCTCACTTTATATATAATATTTTTAGTAAAAAAAATTAATTCTTAATATATTAACTTTAATAATTCATTATAAATAGATATCTGTTTAAAATGATATAAAAAAGTATTCAGATTAAAACAAGATGATTATTATAAATAAGATGCACATCTTTAAAAAACTATTCTAAATACATGATTAGAAAATAAGAGTTTATCTTGTTTCATCACCACATAATACTTTATTATACAAGAGAATACTCTGATAGGCAGATAATATCATCTATTAGGATAATCCGACCCCTAATTATTATGAATCATGAGGTTAAAAAGATCTTGACAGAATATCTATTTTCTTATAAAAGGAGTGTTGACATAAACAGTATTATTTTTTTATCAAATCCTAAGATAATATAAGAGTATATGACAAAACTTTTTATTGTCGTATTTTCTCTTTAAAATCATTAAT
>CAMNFZ010000028.1 GCA_946537725.1 uncultured Methanosphaera sp. | reverse complement strand
GTATAGTAAAAAAAAAGTTGAAATTATAGGAAGTAAATTAGTATCTTACTTTTCCGATATGTCTAGTACTTCCAGGATCTTCCCCATTAAATATTGATAAATGATAAATAAACCATTCTAGTGGAACTATTAAAGCAAATGGAGTTAATAATAAATCTATATCAGCATAATCTTTTAAATCAAATATTATGTTATTAACTCCCAAATCTTTACAGAAGTTTATTGCTCTTAAAGTGACTTTATCATATTCATCACCAGATTTAAGGAATACGACAGTTACACCTTTTTCAACACGTTCAATTAGACCATGCCTAAATTCTCCTGCATAGACCGGACATGCATGTTTTAATGCACCTTCCATGAACATTGTCATTGCTAATTTATAGGATAAACCAAAGTTAATTCCTCCACCCATACAGTAGAACAAATCAACATCCTTATTTGCTTCTGCTAATTTTTTATTGTCTTCTTCTGTAGTTTTAAGTAATGATTCAACCAAATCTGGAATTTCGTATAATTGTTTTAATACTTTTTCTGCTCTTTCGTTTTTTACAATATTAAAGAATATTGCATATAATGAAAATAGTTGTGTAATATAAGTTTTAGTTCCTAGTATTGCATGTTCTTCGTCACACAATGTAATTATACTTTCATCGGCTTCTTTAGCCATTGAACTTCCAGGCATGTTTGTTATTGATACTGTTTTAAGTCCATTTTCTTTTGCTTTACGTAAAGCTGCTAATGTATCTGATGTTTCTCCAGATTGTGAAGTAACTATTATTCCCATATTACTTCCTTTGTTTAAGTATTGATGTTCTACAAATTCATATCCTGTTTGTACATCAATAGTTAGGTCTGAGATTGATTTTATAGCATCCCTAATTGTATAACAAGTAGATATTGAACTTCCACAACCTATTAAGAAAATTTTATCTAAATCACTGAATTCATTTGCAATTGCTTCTAAATGTTCTTTTTCTGATTCAATAGTTCTTCTTAGTGAAATAGGTTGGTCCATTATTTCTTGATACATTTCATATTCCATTGTTGTTTCACCTTAAAAATAATTGAAAATCATTTATCATTTATTTTTAATTAACTTATTTAATTCATAAATTAATATAATAATATAATATATTTTGTTTGTAAGATTATATAATACTTTCTTAGTATTTTTTTAAAGAAAAGTTAAAAAAAAATTTTTAAATATATAATTAAATTATAAACATCCAAATTAATGAATTCTAAGATAAAAATAGAGTTTATGTAAAAATCAAAATGATTAAATATAAGATGATGCTATGATTATTGAAGATTTATGTATTGGTTACTTTATTTCAAGACCCAACAGATTCACAGTTAAATTTAAATCCAAAACTAATAACATCGAACTTGCCCATCTACATGACCCCGGAAGGTTAAAAGAGTTATTAATAGAGAATACTCCATTACTAGTGAAATTTGTTCCCACATACAAAAAAACGGGCAGAAAAACAAAATATGACATTATAGGAGTAAAATATAATGAAGAATGGCTATTATTAAATAGCAGTTTTCATAACAGACTGGTTCAAGAATTAATTGAAAATAAAAAAATAAAAGAATTAGAAGATTTCCATGTACATAAACCTGAATATACCTATGGTAATAGTAGACTTGATTTTCTTTTAAAAAATTGTTCAAACAAAGACATGTTTTTAGAGGTAAAAGGATGTACATTAGTTATTAATAAAATAGCAAAATTTCCTGATGCACCTACCACTAGAGGGAAAAAACATGTTGATGAACTAATAAAAATTAGGAAAGAAAATTTACTGAGCACTATAATTATTTTAATATTACAAAATTCTGCAGAAACATTTACTCCAAATTATGAAACGGATCCAGAGTTTAGTTTATCACTAGAACAAGCTTACCATAACGATGTAAAAATTTTACCAGTACATATACTGACAAAATTTGAAAATAATTGCTTAAAATTATCTTATGATAAAATTTTACCCATAACATTTATTGAAAAATAACATTAAAATCATATAAAAAGAAAATCATATATTAATATATTATAATATAATAGAAAATAATTAAATTATTGATATGAATGGCAGATAGAATTATTGATGGTTATAAGTTATACAAAAATGATGCAGTAATTGTAGAACATTATGAACCAAGTCATATAATATTTAAAGTAAAAAATAAAGATGATTTCTATGTTGTTTCAATGATTTATGGTTATTGGAATTGTGATTGTGCTGATTACTCATATAGAAATCAAAGAGATCCAGGAAGTTTTTTTTGTAAACATTTACAAGCAGCACAGTTTAAACTTCTGGACATAATAGAAAAGGGGGATGAAGCATGAAAATAGAAGAACTGTTAAAACCATGCCCAGAATGTGGTTCTAGAGATAAAACACAACATAGAGATTTTGAAAAAGAATTTATGGCATATGCCCATAATGGTGAATTGAAATGTTCAAACTGTGGACATATATTCATTACAAGAGATGAAGCTATAGATATTAGAAGAGCAGAAGAAGCAGAAAATAATGAAGAGGAATAAGGAGTAATTTTATGATAATTCAAGAATACTGTATGTACTGTGGTGCTTGTGCAGGAGTTTGTGTTGTTGATGCTATAGATGTACAAGAACTTAAAATAGTTGTAGATGATGAAAAATGTACCAAATGTGGATTATGTGTAAAAGCATGTCCTGTTGCAGCTTTATCATTAGAATAATTAGGTGATATGATGGAATATAAAACTGATATTTTAGTAGTAGGTGCAGGACCATCAGGTTCATTAGCTGCAAGAGAAGCTAGTAAAAATGGTGCTGATGTAATACTAATTGACTTAAAATCAGAAATTGGATCTCCAAAAAGATGTGCAGAAGGAGTTTCAAAACAAGGATTAATAGATTTAGGCATCCAACCAGACCCAAGATGGATAGCCAGAAAATCTAATGGAGTACGATTAGTTTCACCAGATCAAACTAGTGTTTGGTTAAGTGAAGACACAATAGATCTACCAGAATCCGGTTATGTTCTTGAAAGAAAAGTATTTGATAAACATATGGCTATGGATGCAGCTCGTGCTGGTGCAAAAATTATGATAAAAACTCGTGCTACATCCCTTGAAAGAGTAGATGATGGAATTATTGTAACTGCAGATAGAATGGGTGAAGAAATAAAAATACATGCTCATATTGTTATCGCAGCAGACGGACCAGGTTCACGTATTGGAAGATGGGCAGGATTAGACTGTAATACCAAATTTGATAATATGGAATCTTGTGTACAATATGAAATGGCTGGTTTAGAAATGGAAAACAATGAAGTTATCCAGTTATACTTTGGAAGTGTAGCACCTGGTGGATATACTTGGATATTCCCTAAAGGTGAAGATATTGCAAATGTAGGTATTGGTGTTTTAAAAACTCATACTGATAAAACAGCTATTGAACACTTAGATGAATTTATTAAAAACTGTCCAGAAACTCAAAATGCTCAACCAGTTGAGATTAATGTTGGAGGAGATCCAGTTGGTGGACTAATCAAAGAACGTATTGGAGACAATATTTTAGTTGTAGGAGACGCAGCAGGATTTGTTAATCCTTTAACTGGTGGTGGAATTAATAGTGCATTAGAATCTGGTGTTTATGCAGGAATTGTAGCTGCTCAAGCAATAACTGACAAGGATTACAGTAAAAAAAATCTAAAAGAGTATGTTAAATTAACTGATGAACATATTGGAAAGAATTATAATAAATATAAAAAGGCTAAGGAATATTTATTATCTCTTAGTGATGATGAATTAAATGATATTGCACATGAATTTGTTAAAGTGGATATTGACGAGATTAGTCCACGTACATTAATAAAATTATTAATTAAAGTTTCACCTAAAGCTTTACTTAAATTAGGTAAACTTTTCTAAATCCCCACAATCCCTTTTTTTGTAAATTTATTATTTTTTTGGAAGATTAATATGAAATATAGTAAAATACCTTGTATATCTGAGTTATCATTAAATAGGCCAGAAGTAAAACGATGGCAAGAAAGAATGTCTTTACTAGAACCTTATACTGATACAGTTGTGGTCTTACCATGCAGTATGAAGAAACCATATTCTCAATCCAAATCTCATTTATTGTTTAAGAAGTATACTAAAGGTTTACAGGAAGTTATTTTAACATCCCCATTTGGTATTTGTCCTAGAGAAATGGAAAAAACTTATCCGATACAGTCATATGATGCTTCAACTACTGGTGACTGGTCAGATGAAGAAATTAAAATGGCTGGTAAATGTTTGAAAGAATATGTTGAAGATCGTAAAGTAATTGCACATGTAAGTGGTGGATATCGAAAAGCTTGTGAGGAAGTTTTAGATAATGTTGTTTATACTTGCGAAGATGATAATACTCGTTCACAAGATTCATTGAATAGGTTAGAAGAAGAAGTTAAAAAGGCTGATAAGGTAGGAAGTAATAAACATAAAATTCATGATTTAAGATCTATTGCAAGGTACCAATTTAATACTAAGAAAGCTGATAAACTTATTCCGGATGATACTCAAACTAGGGGTAGATTTAATACTCGTATTATATCTAATAAGGAGCAATTTGCTACATTGCATTTTGAGACTGGTCTTTATACTTTAAATTTGCCTGCTGGTGAAATTCTTAAGGATGAAAAAATTAATAGAGTTTTTATCAACTTTGATTTACAGTCCAATACTTTGTTTACGCCAGGTATTGAAGATGCTGATTCTAATATAATTCCTAATGATGAAGTTGTAATTATAAAGGATGATACTGTTATTGGTGTTGGTAAATCTATGATGAATGGTGAAGAATTGGTTAATGCAGATAAAGGTATTGGTGTTAAAGTAAGACATCAGATTAAATAATTTACTTACATAAAGTATATTTAAATGAAAATATAATATTATAGTATAACATAATGGAGAGAATAAATATGGCAGAAGCAGAAATTAAAGAACAAATTTTTGATAAATTATCACGTATTGCAGATCCTCATATGGGTGTTCCTATAACTGATATGGGTCTTGTACAAAACATTGAATTAGAAGAAAAAACAGCAAAAATCACTATCAAACCTACTAACCCTGGTTGTATGAGTGTTGCTAACATTGCTATGGCTGCTAAATTAGAAGCAGAAAAACTTGATGATGTTGATAAAGCAGAAGTTACTGTTATTGATCATATGATGGCAGATACCATTAATGAAATGGTTAATAAAGAAGAATAAATAGATTTCTTATTTTTCAATATTTTTTTATTTTTGAAATATGAAAAACATAAAGTATATATATTAAGACAATACAATATAGTAATAGTTGCTTGTAAAGTAACATAAATTATTTTTATTAGGGCGCGTGGCTCAGCTTGGTTAGCGCGCACGGCTGATAACCGTGAGGTCCTGGGTTCGAATCCCAGCGTGCCCATTCACAACACTTATTTTAAATATTATTATTACAAAAAATTATTATTTTAAATAATATTTTAGATTTTATAAAATTTTTTCTAAATTGATATTGTAATTATTATTTAATACTTATTATTAAACCACAATTATAGATTATATTATTAAAAAGTGTGTTATTTTAAGTTTAAATAATTTTATAAGTTTGTTTTAAAAAATAGTTATTTAAAAGTGAAAAAAGTCTAAATAATAAAAAAAGTTAGATGATTTAATTATTCTTCATCTAATTCTTGAAGTAAATCATTCCACGTGTCAATAGTTTCTTTAGCTGCTTCTTCAGTTAATACTTCTATTGCATAACCTGAGTGAATTAATACATAATTTCCGATATCTGCTTCTACTAAATCTAATTTAGCTTCTTGTTTTACTCCCCCAAAGTCACAAGTTGCTATATTATTGTTTATTTCTAAAATTTTTGCTGGTGCTGCTATACACATACCAATTTCCTCCTTAAAGTAATAAATTAACTTTTTTGATTATATCTTTTGTTTTATTAATTTAGTCTATTTAATGTTATATTGTTATTATTATTTAAATGATAAGTAAATTATCATTTATTATAAAATTAGTATTAAGTTAGTAATTATAAGTTTAAGAAAATAAGAGGAGATGAAAGATTTTTCTCTTTAATACATTGATACTTTTGATACTCCATCTATTTTAAGTAATAAAGGGATTATGGTTCCATCTACCTGTTTATCAGTAATTATAGTAACATGTGGTATATTTGATAATTCCGGATCACTAGCATATGCTTGTCTTATACTTATTTCTTCGTTTGCTAGCAGTTCTGTAACTTTATTCAGTATTCCAACTTGTTGTCCATCCCCTTCTATTTCTATTACACCCAGTCCTAATTCTTCAGATATGTTGGATAATACGGGTCCTGCTGACTGTATATTTGTAAATATTTTTCTTAGATAGTTATCCTGTAGAATATTCTCTATTGTAGATACTACTACCCTTCGATCAGTGTCTATTGATTTTGCTAATGAAGATATGTTAATTTCTACATCGTTACAATATATTTTTTTGTCTTCGCCTACTTTTAATCCTAATTTTAGGAGTTTTCTGATTACTTTTTGTTGTGATGGGTATTTGTTGAATTTTTCTATTGTTGTTTTCCACATGTTATTTTTTCCCTATTTATTGTATATTTATATATTATGTTGTTTTGATATATATACTAAATGTTTATTTTTATACACTATACCTTTATATAGTACATTGATGTAATTATTATATAGAAACCAAATGGTGAATAAAAAATGAATAAAAGTGAATATTTTTGGCGAAATAAAAAATAAAATCAAAAAACCACAGACGATGGATATAAAAATAGAAAATCCATTCAAACTGTTTAAAAATTTATATTACAACTATAAAGACACATTCCTCTTAGAATCAATGGAATCAGACAATGGATTAGCAAGATATTCCATTATAGGATTCAATCCCATAGCAAAAATAATGGCACATAACAACATAGTTACCATTACAACAGACACAAAAACCATAGAATACAAATCAAAAAATCCATTATTAGATATTAAAGAATTGATTAAAAATGATTTCAAAGAAGAAGGTTTTAGAGGCGGTTTACTAGGATATATTTCCTATGAATCAATAAAATATTTTGAAAAAGTACCAACACATAAAAGTATTTATCCAGATTTTGAATTCGGATTATTCCTAGATTGTATAATATACGACAATATCAACAACAAGTGTGAATACACAACATTAAATGAAGATCGAAGAGATTTAATATACAAAATTTATAATCAAGAACATAGCAATGGAATATTAGAATACAAAGTTCTTGAAGAAGATTTAAGTCAAAAAGAATATGAAGAAAAAATCTTTGAAACAAAAAATCTAATCAATGATGGGGAAATCTTTCAAGTAGTCATATCAAATGCTGAAAATTTAGTAATTAAAGGAAGTAAATTACCATTATATGAACATTTAAGAAAAATCAATCCATCACCATATATGTACCATATTAAACTTGGAGAAAGAGAAATAATTGGATCAAGCCCGGAAATGTTAATGCGATTAGAAAATGGTAAAGTAGAAACATATCCTATAGCAGGTACTAGACCTCGTGGAAAAGATGAAATTGAAGATAAAAAGCTTGAAAAATCTTTATTAAATGATGAAAAAGAGTTAGCAGAACATTTGATGTTAGTAGATTTAGCCCGTAATGATATAGGAAAAATAAGTAAAGTTAATTCCGTGAAAGTAGAAGAATTTTATGACATTAAAAAATTTTCACATGTTCAGCATATAGTTAGTCATGTCACTGGTGAAATAAAAGAAAATTTGGATGCTGTTGATGCATTTATGTCTTTATTCCCTGCAGGAACTTTAAGTGGAGCACCTAAAATAAGGGCTATGGAAATTATTAACAATAAAGAGAAATATGCTCGTGGACCTTATGGTGGATCAGTTGGTTATTTTTCATTAAATGGTAACGCCGATTTTGCCATTACTATTAGAACTTTAACTACTTATGGTCAAAGAGCTGAAATTCAAGCAGGAGCTGGAATTGTTTATGATTCAATTCCTAAATCAGAATATGAAGAGTGTAGGAAAAAACGTCAGGCATTAGTACAAGCTTTATGTGAAGCAGGAGTGGAGGTGTTAGAATGATATTAATTATTGATAATTATGATTCTTTCACTTATAATCTATATCAATTAGTAGGAAAATTTACTAGTGACATTATTGTTAGGAGAAATGATGCAGTGTCAATTAGTGAAATTAAAAAGTTTAATCCTTCACATATTATTATTTCACCAGGGCCTGGAAATCCTAATAATGAACGTGATTTTGGAATTTGTAGGGAAGTTCTTAAAGAGTTTAAAAATACTCCTATCTTGGGAGTGTGTCTTGGTCATCAGGGTATTTTCACAGAATACGGGGGAAAAATTATTAATCATTTACCCGTTCATGGAAAAAAAGATAATATAACCCATTGTGATTCAAGGATATTTGAAGGTGTTCCTGAAAGGTTTGAAATTATTAGGTATCATTCATTAATTTGTGATAGTACATACATCCCAAAAGACTTGATTATTACAAGTTATACTGATGATAATATAATTATGTCAATTGAGCATAAAAAATATCCTACTTATGGCATTCAGTTCCATCCTGAATCAATAGGAAGTGAATATGGTGATAGTATTATTAAAAATTTCTTAGAGATTAAAGGTTGATTTGATAAAATGAATGTTGTAGAAAAAATAGCAACCAATAAGAAAAAAATTATTGCAAAACAAAAAAAGTACAAACCTTTAAACAATATCAGAAAAGAAGCAACAGATTACATATCTACTAAAAATGAAGAATTTCTCTTTGAAAAAAAAATAAAAGAAAATAATACAACCAAACTAATAGCCGAATTTAAACCTGCAAGTCCTTCACAAGGAAAAATTAGTAATTTAACACCCGAAGAAATTATACCATTGTATGAATCCAATCCTGTTGATATGATATCAGTACTTACAGAAGAATCCTACTTTAAAAGTAACATAACAAACTTCCAAAAAGCAAGAAAAATTACTACAAAACCATTACTAAGAAAAGATTTTGTAATAGACAAATACATGTTATACGAATCAGCACTCAATGATGCAAATTGTGTACTCTTAATAAACGGAGTATGTCCAGATATCGAAGAATACTTAAATATTACAAAAAATTTAGGATTAAATGCAATAATCGAATGTCATAGTCTTGAAGACATAGAAGAAGTAGTTGATTTAAATCCAAAAATAATAGGAATCAATAATAGAAATTTATCAACACTTGAAGTAGATTTAGATACAACCAAAGAATTAAGAGAATATGTTCCAAATTATCTGATATCCGAAAGTGGTGTTCAAAATGTTGAAGATGCAGCATTACTGAAAAGTTATGGAGCAGATGCAATACTTATTGGAACAAGCATACTTAAAGGAAAAAATAAGGATAACATCAAAGATTACTTAACCCAGATAAGTCAAACACTAAAAAAATAGTAAGAGGCATTAAAATGACCATTAAAGTAAAAGTATGTGGTATAACAAACCAAAAAGAAATGAATCAAATAAAAAAACTAAATGTTGACCACATGGGCTTTATAAATATCAAAAGATCCAAAAGACACATTTCAATTGAAGAAGTAAAAAATCTTCAAGAAAAAATTAATGATAAACAATTAGCAACATTAGTTTTAGAACCTAACAATGCTTATGAAGTAACAAAAAAGGTAGATGTGACAAAAATTTGTAACATTCAACTTCATTCACTCAGTAACTATGATATCAGATACATAAAATGGTCAAATCAATATAATGATTATGGGTATGTGAATGCAACTAAAGTAATCGGATTGAAAGATAAACTTGACATCAAAAAAATAAATGAAATTAAGACATATTCATTATATTCCGATAATATTTTGCTTGATTATGTAAAAGATGGATTAACTGGTGGTACGAACACACAAATTCCTATAGAAACAGCAATAGAAGCAAGTAAAATTATCAGACAAGAAAATCCAAATACAGAAGTTACATTAGCAGGTGGTTTGAATTATAAATACCTAGAAAGTATTATTGATAAATTACATTATTTTGACAGAATAGATTTGAACAGTGGCGTAGAAAATTCACCAGGACATAAAAACATACATGAAATAAAAAGGATAATGAATTTAGTTAATGAAACGTGATTAAAATGAAATATGATGGAAAATTTGGAAAATATGGTGGAATATTCATACCCGAATTATTAATTCCAGCCATAGAAGAACTAGAAGAAGCATTTTATAAATTTAAAGATAATAAAGAATTTATAAATGAATTAAATTTTTATTTAAAAGAATTTGCAGGTAGACCTACCGGATTATATTATGCAGAAAATTTATCAGAAAAATTAGGCTGTAAAATATATCTTAAAAGAGAAGATATGCTACACACAGGTGCTCATAAAATTAACAATGCAATTGGTCAAGGATTACTGGCAAAATATATGGGAAAAACTGAATTAATAGCCGAAACCGGTGCAGGTCAACATGGAATCGCAACAGCAGTAATAGGTGCTAAATTAGGTATGAAAGTAAAAGTATTTATGGGATCAACAGATGTTGAAAGACAAAAATTGAATGTTTTCAGAATGGAATTATCAGGAGCCGAAGTTATCCCAGTTGATATGGGTTCAAAAACTTTGAAAGACTCAATTAATGAAGCATTCCGTTACTGGATTTCAAATCTGGACACAACACATTATTTAATTGGTACAACAATGGGTCCTCATCCTTATCCAACAATGGTTAAGTATTTCCAAAGTATAATTGGTAAAGAAGCAAGAAAACAAATACTTGAAATAGAAGGAAAACTACCAGATACTATTATTGCATGTGTTGGTGGTGGAAGTAATGCTATGGGTATTTTCAGCGGATTTGTTGATGATGAAAGTGTAGATTTGATAGGTGTTGAAGCTGGTGGAGAAGGTATTGATTCATTAGACCATGGTGCAACATTAACTAAAGGAAGTGAAGGAATATTACATGGTTCATTATCCATCATATTACAAACAGAAGAAGGACAAATTAGTGAAACCAGCAGCGTTTCTGCAGGACTTGATTATCCTGGAGTTGGACCAGAACATGCCTATTTAAAAAGTATTAATAGAGCAAAGTATGTGCCAATCAATAATGATGAAGCATTAAATGCATTACAGGTATTATGTGAAACCGAAGGAATAATTCCCGCACTTGAGAGTTCACATGCTATTGCTTATGCCATAAAATATGCAAAACAGGAAGAAAATAAAGGTAAGACAATTATTGTAAATTTATCAGGTAGAGGAGACAAGGACATGTTTACTGTTGCAAAAGAATTAGGGGTGGAAATATGAATAAATTAAGTTATTCTGAGATTTTTAAAAAGTCTAAAGAAAATAATGAAGGAGTATTCATTCCATTTATAGTTGCTGGTGATCCTGATTATGATACGTCATTAAAAATTGCTAAAAATTTGGTTGATAATGGTGTAGATGCTTTGGAAATTGGTTTTCCATTTTCAGATCCAGTTGCAGATGGTCCTAGTGTTCAAAATGCTGATTTAAGGGCATTTGATAGTGGTATGACTATAGAAAAATGTTTTAAATTTATTAAAGAATTAAGGGAGTATACTGACAAACCATTTGGATTGTTATTATATTACAATATTGTTTATAAACATGGAATTGATGAATTTTATCGAAAACTTAAAGAAAGTGGAGTTAATGCTGTTTTAATAGCGGATTTACCTCCTGAAGAAGCAGATGATGCAATAGAAGCTGCTAATAATAATAGTTTAGAACAGATATTCATAGTTTCACAAGCAACAGATAATGAAAGATTGAAAAAAATTACAAAGATAGTTGGTGGATTCATTTATATTGCTTCAGTTATGGGAACTACAGGTGCAAGAAATAAAGTAGAGCATAATACAACAGAATTGATTAAAAGAATAAGAGAACATACAGAAATTCCTCTTTGTGTAGGATTTGGTATTTCAAAACCAGAACATGTGAAAGAAGTATTGAATGCAGGGGCAGATGGGGCAATTGTTGGAAGTGCATTGATAAATATAATAGCAGATAATATAGAAAATCATGATGTGATGTTTAGAGAAATAAGTGATTATATTCAAATAATGAAAGAAGCTACGAGGATGTGATGAAAATGATACGGGATGTTTTAGAAGATATATTAGATAATAAACGGGATTTAACTCGTGAAGAAGCATATGAATGTATGAATGATTTGATTAGTGGTGAATACCCTGATACTGTTGTTTCATCATTTTTAATAGCACTGAGAATGAAAGGAGAAACAATTGAGGAAATCACAGGTTTAGTTCAAAGTATGAAAGATCATGCAGTACAGATTGATTATACACCTAATGATTTTTTAGCAGAAAGTTGTGGAACCGGTGGAGATACTCTTAAAACATTTAATGTGAGTACTACTGCTTCAATTATTGCTAGTGCTTGTGGTGCAAAAATATCAAAACATGGAAATCGTAGTGTAAGCAGTAAATTTGGAGGAGCAGATGCTTTAGAAGCATTAGGCGTGAATATTGAATTAACTCCGGAACAAGTGGTTAATTCTATAGAAAAATGTAATTTTGCATTCATATTTGCTCCAAAATACCATGCGGCCACAAAGAATGTGATGATGATAAGAAAACAGCTGAATACCCGGACTGTTTTTAACCTTATTGGTCCTATTACATGTCCAAGTAATATTACTGCACGAATGACTGGAGTATATAATCCGGATTTAGTTGAAACTGTTGCCGAAGTTGCAAAAAATTTAAATGTTAAACGTGGTATGATTGTGCATGGTTTTGATGAAAATGGAAATCCGGCCATGGATGAAATTTCAAATATTGGTAAGACAAAAGTTGCATTTATAAATGGTAATGAAATTACTGTCAAGTATATTTCCCCTGAAGATTTCGGTTTAGAATATTCTAAAGCAGAAGATATTACAGCTCCTGATAGTGCTGAGGAACATTTACAGATAATTAAGAATATTTTAAATAATGTTACTGAAACAAAAAAGGATATTGCTAGGATGAATTTGGCTTTAATTAATGCTGCCAGCATATTGTATGTAACTGATAAAGTTGATTCATTAAAAGAGGGTGTTGTTATGGCAAGAGAAGCTATTGAAAGTGGACTTGCATTAGAACAATTAAATAATATTGTTAAATATAGTAACACATAATTTTTTTACTTATTATTAATCATAACTTTTTTTTATTTTATTTTATATAGTATATTACAATAAGATATATGATAAAATTGTGATATTATGAAAATTGTAATTATTGGTGCAGGGCCTGCAGGGCGATTTGCTGCTATGCATGCTGCTGAAAATGGTAATGAAGTTACTCTTATTGAGAACAGATATATTGGTGGTAAGTGTTTAAATCAAGCTTGTATGGTTGTATGTGCTTTAAGTGATGTAACCAAACATATTAGAGATGCAGAACAATTTAATAAGTTAGGTATCTTTGATGTTAATCCTGTTGTGAATTATGAAATGGTTAGTAAGCAGATTAAAGAAACTCAGAAGAAAATTAGAGGTATTATTACTAAAGAAACTGTTGGTACTGGTGTTGAGTTTGTACAGGGGACTGCTAGTGTTGATGCTGATAGAAAGGTTGTATGTGTTCTTGATGATGAATATTATTATGATAAATTGTTAGTTTGTACTGGTTCTTCTCCTCTTCTTCCAGATATTAAGGGTGTTGAGAATGCTTTGACTTATGCTGATACTTTGAAGTTGAAGGAAGTTCCTGAAAAACTTGTTATTATTGGGGGAGGTTCTACTGCTGCAGAATATGCTGGAATTTTTTCACACATGGGTAGTCAAGTAGACATATTATGTAGAAGTCACTTCCTTAAAGTGTTGAATGATAATGAATCTGAAGAATATATTGTGTCTAAAATGCTTAAAAATACTATGATACATGAAAATGTAGAAATTAAAGAGATTACAGATACATCAGTCATTACAAATTATGGAGAAATTGAGGGTACAGTATTGTTAGCAACAGGAGTAACTCCAAACTCAGATATTGTAAAAGACATTGTAGACCTTGATGAAAATGGACATATCATAGTTGATGAACACTTACAAACATCCAATGAAGACATATATGCTGCAGGAGACGTTATTGGAAGATTTTTATCCACACCAGTATCAAGAATGGAAGGAATGACTGCAATAAAAAATATAATGGGAAAAGAATTAACTCCAGATTATTCATTAATACCTATGACAATCACATTACCTTATGATGTAAGTTATTTGTTAGGTACTGAAATATCAGATAATGGTAAAACAATAAAATTACCAGGTGCTGCAGGACCAAACACTTTTTGGCATACATTAGATGGAAATACAGGATTTACTAAAGAAAATATAAACATAGAAACAAATGAAATAAATAATATAATAGCAATAAGTCCATCATCAAATATTGCTTTGCCTTATATGATTAAAATGATTAAGGACCAGACAAAAGCCAATGAATTTAATAATTTCCTAGAAATTCATCCATCTACTGACGGAATATCAAAATTAACCGAATATTATAAAAGATACAGCTAAAAAAAAATAGTAAAAAAGATATTATTTACTGATATGCTTAACAACAAAATTTGTTAAGTCCTCAGTACCATTTATAATATCTTGAGAGTATTTGGTTGTTGCAATTCTCATTTCTTCATTTTCTAAAGCAGTATTTACTTTTTCTGATATATTTTCCACATTACTTTCTAGTACAGCACCGTCAAATACCTTGGATAAACCATGGTATCGTCCATATTTCACACCTATAACTACAACTACAGGTATTTCACATGCTATTGTTTCATGTAATGTTAAACCATCATCAGTAATTACTGCCAAGTCGATTAAGTCATATAAATCATCAATATAGTTAATATATCCTAAATTAATAATATTTGGATGATCGATTATTGGTTCTAATTCTTCTTTTAAAGGTGCACCTATTAAAAATATGTTCACATTATCATTTTCTTCAGCATATTTTCTCACTGCTTTTGCCATGTCATCAAATAATGTAGAACCTGATGAAAATAATACTGATTTTTTGTTAGGATCATATTGTGATGGTAATTTGTTTAATATGTTATTTTTATCTCCTAAGATGACATCAGTTTTAATTGGAGAATATTGTTTTTTAACTTCATATTTTGATTCTATGTGTTCCTTTGTGAATAGAGAAGATTCCGGTAGTAATAATGTTGGATTAAGTTTTAAGGATACTTTAGTATCTGTTGGTGTTGCAACAACCCCCACAGCTGGTACTCGTGCTAATTTTGCTGCTGCACAACCAATTACTGCACCACCCCCAATTACTCCTACAACACCATCAGCTTTTTCTTTTTTAATTAAATTTGCTCCTGAAATAATTGCTTTAATTGCTTTTAATCCTGCTTTTAATAATGTTGATTTGGATGATGCATGACCACCTGCTGCTGGAATAGGTGATTTTAACCATTCAATGTTACGTTTTTTGAAATAATAGCCTTGTGCTGAAGGATCAAGAATTATTTTTATTTCTATTCCTTTTTCTTCAAAGGATTTGGCAATGTTATATGCTGTTACAGCATCTCCACCAATTCCTCTCCCTGTAACAAAAATTAGCAATTTCATTAAATACAACCTTAAAATATTTTTTTTATAAATAGTTTATTGATTGTATATTTATTAATAATTATATAATAAATTATTTGAAGAGTACTTGACAAAATTATTTTTGATAGAAAAAAAAGTATTACTCCCATGGGGTAATCCTTTTATATCTTATAAAAATAATGATTGTCTTTGCAAAATCAAACTAACAATTATTACAAAATAATTATGACATAATCATAATTTTTTTTGTAAAATGTTTAAATGGGTTTAATTTTACTTGGAGCGTACTGGACCCACTTATACAGTCGTTCAACATGGAATTTCTGCTTACATTTACGTATAATATTGGCAGCAGCATTTACATCAGCATTGATAAGTTTTCCTTCACTTGTTTTGTATAGTCCTCTTTTTATTCTTGTTCCCTTGAATTCATAAGATTTGTTATTGTTTGGCCGGTATGTTGGTAGTATGTCGTTGTCTAGGAAGCTGCTTTTGCTGGTGTAGGATTCTTCTTGGATTATTAGTGTTATGTCGTGTATTTTGCATTTGTTTTCTAGTTTTTCTTTGAATTGTTTGAATGCCATGTGTGCGAATATTTGATTTTGTGGTGGTCTCATATTGCTTTGGTTTTGAAAATCCTTGTTATATCCGAGAACTATTGTACCAATATCCTGTTTTTCACATATACTTAGTATAAACCTGGTGACGTGATTTAAATAGTTGTTTTGTATTTGTTTAAACTTGGTGTTTATCTTTGTTAATCGTTGTGATTTTTTTAGACCTTGTTTATTTAATATTGATTGGTAATGTGCACATTTTTTGCTTTTGAAGGCTATATTGATTTTTTATGAAATCTCCCGTCCACAATAATATGGAGTCCCTTCCGTTGTAACCAGTGTTGCCATAATTATTATACACCCAGATCAATACCCATAACATTATCTTTATCCAAACCAAGTGGTTCTTTTTCTATTTGATAAGTAAAGTTTGCCTTAAACATTCTACCATTATCTATTGGTATAATTTCCACCTGAATAATCTTTTTATCACGTATATCCTCTGGAATTTTAATCCGAGGCCTATATTTCACATCATCTAATTCTTTCTTATAATTTCCTACTAAGAGGTAA
>CAMNFZ010000027.1 GCA_946537725.1 uncultured Methanosphaera sp. | reverse complement strand
TTAGAGAATCTATCGAATTAGACATAAGTTCTAGAAGTATTATGGGTGTTTCTGTACCTGTTGTAAAAAGTCAAGCTACACATAATGATTTAATTAGCAGAGGTTATGGTTTTGCTGGAACTTCAGCAAACTTAGATATTGCTGCTAAAGAATTCGAAGAATCTATAAAAATTATTATAGAACTTGGAGAAATTGAAAAAACCATTATCATGTTAGCTAAAGAAGTTGAAGCAACAAAAAGAAGAGTAAATGCTTTAGAACACGTCATGATTCCTCGTATAAATAATACCATTTCATTTATTGAAATGCGTTTAGAGGAAATGGAAAGGGAAAGTTTCGTGCAACTTAAAGTTATTAAACGTAACATGGATGCAAAAGAATCTGAATAATTTCATGGTTTTTTCCATGATTATTCTTTTTTTAACCTTTCTATTATTATACTATTTTTACAAAAAAATTATATTATTTAAACAACTAAATTTTATTATACATATTTTTATAAATTTTTAGGTTGTTTTATTATTTCAAGAATTTTAATTGTTGGTTCTAATACAAGGGCTGTATCAAAATCTTTTAAAGAGTTAGGTTTTACTGTTTATGCTACTAGTTTTTTCGAATTGGATGATCAAAAAAAGTATGTGGATAAATTAATTACGCCTAATAATTTTGATACTTTTGATATAAAAGTTATAGAAGATTTGGCATTAAATTATGTTAATGAAGTTGATTATATAGTTTTCACTAGTGATGTTAATATAGATAGGTTTCCTAGTGCAAAAATTATAGGAAATACTAAAAACAGTCATATTATAAACAAATGGGATATGTATAAAAAATTACATAAAAACTTTTTAATGCCTTTAACTTTTAAAATAAACTCTATTGAAGAATCTAAAGAGATAATTAAAAATTATGATGATAAAAAATTTATTCTAAAACCAATTATAGGTTCTGGCGGTATTGGAATAAACTATTTTGATGAAAATGTAACATTAGACAAAGATTTTCTTCTACAGGAATATATTGAAGGAAATAGTGTTAGCAGTTCATTCTTATCATATAAAACACATGAAATAGATATGGTTACAACATCTGATCAGATTATAGGATCTAAAATGTTGGGTGGAAAAGATTTTATATATTGTGGAAATATTACACCATTAGTAAATTCTAATCCTAAATTAGTCAATATATCCACAAAAATTTCTAAAATGTTTAAATTAATTGGATCTAATGGTGTGGATTTTATATTAAAAAATAATAACGTTTATGTATTAGAAGTTAATCCTAGAATACAAGGAACTTTTGAATGTGTAGAAAATAGTTTTAATATGAATTTAGCAAAAGCCCATATGGATTCTAGTAATAATATTCCCGTTGATATTCCTAAGTTACAAAATTTTACTGTAAAATTAATCCCTTATTCTATGGGAAATAATTGCTATGATTTAAATGGAATACCAAATTTAAAGGATATTTCTCCAATTAATACATTATTTAAAAAAGGATATCCTATATCTACAATTATTGTAACTGATAGAATTTTGGAAAATGCAATGGGTAAAGCTGAAATTATAAGAAAAAAAGTATATAATTCGGTTATTTAATTATATTATTCCTAAAGTTAATAATATATATACCATAACTCCGAATGCTATTAAAAATGTAGATACTATCATTATTCTGGTATAAATATAAAATAATTTTACTCTTCTTTCAGGATCTTCATCTAAATATTCTTTTAAAGGATTTTCATAAGGCATAATATTTACTCCTTATATTATTATGTAAAATTATGTAATGCTTAATATAAATCTTTTTTTAAAACTAGTAAAAATATTAGTAGTCCCAAGCGGAGTCGAACCGCTGTCCCCGGTTCCAAAGACCAGGAGGATTGCCACTACCCTATGGGACTAACATCGTACTTGTAGTACAATATAAATTTTGTATAAACTAATATATATACCTTATGGTTTTTAGTATATTTCTATTCACTATCAGACATTATACTTTTACATCACAATAACTAACAAAATTGTAACAATTATGATAAAATACATTTTTTTCTAATTATATTTTACTTATCAAATATAACATTTATGCTCATTTGTAATAATTAATAATATTTTCAAGTATTTTTTAACTAATTATAGTACTAATATTTAAACATTTTTACTATATATTTAAATACTTATAAAAAGATAAGTTAATGTTAAGAATTGTATAGATTCTTAATTTTCATAGCTTATTAATTTTGTAAAAAAATTGATCACTAAAACAAATCAAAAATTTTTTAATTATCTAATTAAGTAAAGTATCACACTTTATAATTTTTGGTTTTAGAGGAGGCGATAAGATTAAGAGAAGTTTGATTTTGGTTCTCTTAGTAACAATCTTATTAGGAGTCTCAGCAGTTTCTGCTGCAGAAACTAATGAAAATACTACAACAGATAACATATCACAAAAATCTGTTGAAACACATACTGAGGGTAATACCAATATAGAATCAAATTCTATAAAAAATACGGTAAGCAATGAATATGAAACTATAACAAATGAAATTTCATCAACTGATAATACGATATCAAAGAAAGCTAATAATGCAACGAATACAAAAACTTCCAATGATAAACCAGAAGTAATTATTACTACAGAACCAATTACAGCATACTCATATCAATTAATAACAATTAAAGCAAATGTAACTTATCAAAATGGTGAAAATGTAAGTGATGCAAAAACTGCAATTAAAATAAATGGAAAAACCATAGGTAAACCTAGAGTAACTGATGGTTTAATTTCATTCGATTTTGAAGTACCAAAATGGAGAGCTGAGGAATATAATCTCACAATAATAGTTGGAGAAACTTCAAATACAGCAACAACAAGAATCAATTCATCATTATTTATACAAAGACATGATGTAAACATACAATTTGAAGACATTAACATTTCATCAGCAGCCAAAACTACAATTAAAGCTAATGTTACATATGAAAATGGAACAGTAGCAAATGGTACAAAAGCAGTTTTCAAAATTAATGGAAAAACTATAGGATCTACTCTTGTTAAAAATGGAGTGGCATCTATAGATTATATTGTTCCAAATAAAGCAAATACTTACCCATTAATATTAAAAATCGGTGAATCCACAGTTTCAAATTATAATGAAACTACAGTAAATTTAGTCGTTAATAAAAGAAATCCAACAGTAACTATTGATTCATTAATATTCGCACAATCAAATAGTAAAGTTACACTAAAAGCTCAATTAACTGATATAGGTTATGCAAATGCTTCAGGAAAAATTGGTTTCAAAATTAATGGAAAAACAGTTGCCACAGTTCAAATGGTAAACAGTACTGCTGAATATATTTATGATGTAAGTCATTTAAAATCAGGTAGTCATGTTGTTTCAATTGTATATGGTGGATCAAGTGCATTATATGAAGTAAGAAAAAACACAACATTAAGGGTTCAATCACAATTTGTTAAAAATTATACTTATGAACAGGTACTTGAAAAAGCAGTTTCAACATATAATTTTATAATAAATAATAAGATGTTACCTAATTATGCTCTGATGAGTGGAAACCAAGTTTCAATGGCTGATTTATTATACATGTTAGCACAAGTAGTAACTTATAATAATTCATACCATAATGGTGGTTTTTCATTACCATCAACAACAACATACACTTCAGAGTATGGGATTTTAATGTATGAGGAGGATTATGTTCCTTTAGCTTATGATATAGTAAATTCATATATTGCTAACGGAAGTGCTCCTAAAAATATTAAAACTAAATCAGGTTTAACATTAAACTTTGCTGATGCTCTCTTTTGTTTTACAAAAGCAGTATCTTTCATAGTGGATGATAATAACAATAGATTACCGACATATGTTGGTGTTTCAAAAATAAATGATACTTCCTATGGTTCTACCTCAAGTTCAGGTTCAGATTCTTCCCCAAGTACAGATTCTTCATCATCTTCCCAACCGGCTACAGACATTGTAGCACCTAGTGGATATGGGGAATATTTAGTCAAAGCAAAAAATGCTGACATAAATACTACAACAATAATCAATGCTGTTAAATCTGCTTTATCAGGTGTTTCAGGATTATATAATCAAGCAAAAGCTATATTTAATTATGTAAACGATAAAACAGATTATAGCAGTTATTTTGACACAAGATATGGGGCTATTGGAACTTTAACTAGAGGATATGGAAACTGTGTGGATCAGTCACATTTATTACTTGGAATGTATCGTACTGCACAAATACCTGCAAGATATTGTCATGCAACTTGTTACTTTACAAGTGGACTGGTTGTAGGTCACGTATGGGTAGAAGTTTATGTAAATGGTAAATGGTATTCCTGTGATACAACTTCAAACAGAAATTCTTTTGGAGTTATAAACAACTGGTATAAATCATCATCAGTAAAACGATACAATATTTTACCATTCTAATATAGAAAATATTCTTATCTTTTTTATTCTTTTTTTTTTATTTTTATTTTCCTAGTTTTTATGAAATTAATTATCAATAAGTATAGAAGTTACATTTAACATATATTAATATTATTGTTAAATATTTTAAATACTAATTTTAATCATTTTAAAATATTTTTGAGGGGATAATATTGAAATTTAGTTTAGAACTTCTTCCAAATGAGCCAATAAAAGATATTATTGAAACAATAAAGTTAGCCGAGATTATTGGTTTTGAAAATGTTTGGATTACTGATCATTATAATAATAGGGATGTTTTTGAAGTTTTAGCATTAGCTGCTTATGAAACAAGTACAATTAAGATGGGTTCGGGAGTTTCTAATCCATTTGTAAGAAATCCAGTTACAATAGCTTCAGCTACAGCCACATTAGATGAAATTTCTGAAGGCAGAGCATTAGTTGGAGTAGGTCCTGGTGATAAAGCCACTATGGAAACATTAAATTTATCATGGTCAAAACCAGTTAAAAATGTTAAAAAAGCTATTATGATGATTCGTTCATTATTAAATGATGAAAAGTTAGAACAGGGCGCATATCTTAGTGGAATAAAAAAAATTGAAAAGGAAATACCAATTTATATGGCAGCTCAGGGACCTATGATGTTAAAAGCTTCTGGTGAAGTTGCTAATGGTTGTTTAATTAATGCATCAAATTATAAAGATTTTGAAATTGCAATTCCATTAATTAAGGAAGGTATCCAAAAATCAAATATTAAATCAGATTTTAACTTTGCTGCATATACTGCATGTAGTATTGATCAAAATGTTGACATTGCATATAATCAGGCAAAGATTGTTGTAGCTTTTATATTGGGTGGTGCTCCTGATGTTGTATTGGAGCGTCATAATATTTCTAAAGATGTGGCAGTATCTGTAAAAGAGGCATTAGCAAATTATGATTTTAAAACAGCAGGTAGTTTAATTGATAAAAATATGATTGATGCTTTTGCTGTTTGTGGAACGCCAGAAGATATATCATCTAAGATTGAAAACTTTGATGATTTGGGTATAAATGAATTTGTTGTTGGTTCACCTATAGGAAAAGATAGAGAAAAATCATTGAAGTTATTGGAAGATATTATTAATTCATTTAATTAAGGTTTTATTATGAAAGTTCAAGAAATAAATAGACAGATTAGAGAAAAATCTATTGAAAATATTATAAACAAAAGGGATAGGAAAAAAAATAAAAAACCATTACAAGCTTATGCAGCTAGTTGGGCTAATGAGGATAGGCTGTATGATTGTGTAGGTTATACTATTTTTATTGTTTTACCTACTAGTGGATGTGAATGGGCTACTAAAAGTGGTGGATGTACCATGTGTAGTTACATTTCAGATTCACCGTTAATGGATATTTCAGAAAATGACTTGGTTGAAATTTTTAATAATGAATGGAATAAACAATTAGATAAGGTGGATATTTCAGCTTATGATAATGTTGCAATTAAATTGTTTGTTTCAGGAAGTTTCTTAAATGTTAATGAAATACCTGAAAAAGTTCAGGAATATATCTTCAAAGAATTTAACAAATATGACCAAATTAAAGAGGTAATTGTTGAATCAAAACCAGAATATATTGATGAAAGTTCATTAAAACGACTGGCAAGTATAATTCCTAATAAAATTTTTGAGATTGGTATAGGTCTTGAAACATCAAATGAAGATACTCGGTTAAATAAAATTAATAAGGGAATAACTAACAAATCCTTTGAAAAAGCCGTGTCAACTATTAATTCAGTAGATGAATATGATATAAGAGCTAAAGCATACCTATTAGTAAAACCAATTTTAATCTCAGAAAAACAAGCAATACAAGAAGCTATTGATTCCGCAAGTTATGCAAAAGAAGTTGGAGTCAAAAGATTAGCATATTGTCCAGCTACCGTACATGGTGGAACAATGATGGATTCCTTATGGAAAAAAGGTTCATATAATCCTCCATGGATTTGGAGTACTGTTGAAATAATAAAAGAAGTTCGAAAAAATGTGGACATTCCTATGATTATGGACACTGCAGGTTTTGGAACTCGCCGAGGACCATTCAATTGTAAAAAATGCAATGCAAAACTTAAAAGTTTAATAATTAAATCAAACTTAGAACAAGAAATATCTGAAGAATTAGAAAATTTTACATGTGAATGTAAAGAAAAATGGGAAGCTGATCTTGAATTTTCTGATATACTTAATACAACAACAAATCCAAAAAATTAAAAAAAAATAGATATTAGGTTAATTTAACCTAATATTTCCTTAATATCTTCTTCAGGTGTTGAAATTAATTTTAAGTCGAAATTATCAACTAAAACTGTTAATATTGTTTTATCTACCCATGCAGGAAGAACCGGTCCAAGATGTATGTTGGTTAATCCTAATGATAATAAACTCCATAATATTGAAACTGCTTTTTGTTCCATCCAACTTAAAACAAATGTAACTGGTAAATCATTTAATCCCATATCAAACACTTCTGTAAGTGCTGTTAATATTTCAGCTCCTACAATAGCATCATTACATTGTCCTAAATCAATTAATCTAGGAATACCATCAATGTCTCCTAGGTCTAAATCATTAAATCTGTATTTTCCACAACCTACACATAAGATTACGGTGTCTTCTGGTAACTGTTTTGCAAATTCTGTGTAATATTCCATTTCTTTATTAAATGGAGTATCACAACCACCCATTACAAAGAATTGTTTAATTTTTCCACTAAGTACTGCTTCTTTAATAGTATCAGCTAAGGATAATACTGTTGTTTTTCCAAATCCTGTTGTGTATGAAGTTTTTTCTTCTTCTTCTAATTCTGGTAATTCTAATGCTTGGTTTATAATTTCTGTGAAATCATAGTTTTCAATGTGTGGGGTGTCTGGTAATTGTGCAATTCCTGATGTGTAAATTCTATTTGCATATGATTCTGATGGTATTAAACCACAGTTTGTTGTAACTAGAATTGGTATGTTGTATTTTGCAAAGATTTCTTTTTGATCAATCCATGCTCCACCTAACTGTCCTTTTAGGTGTTCATATTTTTTAAGTTCTGGATAACCATGGGCTATTAACATTTCACTATGTGTGTAAATGTTTATTCCTTTTCCTTCTGTTTGTTTAAGTAGTTCTTCTAATACTTTTAAGTCGTGTCCGGTTACTAGGATTCCATGCCCTTTGCTTGCTCCTTTTTCTACTTCTACAGGTACTGGTTCTCCATAGTTGTCGATATGTGCTTTTTTAAGTCCGGCCATTGCTTTGATGTTTATTTGTCCTGCTTCTAATGCCATATCTACAAAGCTTTGTATGTCAAAGTTCACGTTTGTTAATGTGGAGTATAATCCTTTTTCTAAAAAGGCATTTATCTCTTCATCAGTTTCTCCGAATTCTCTCATTTGGTATGCGTATGCTGCTATTCCCTTTAATGCAAAGACTAAATTATCCTGTAATCTTGCTAAAGTTTCATTTTTTCCACATACTCCTATTTTTGTACATCCTTCTGCGTTTACTGTTTGTGAACATTGATAACAAAACATATTTTCATTCATATTTAATCACCTATTATTGTTCTATTAATTACTATAATTAGAATAATTATATAATAATTTGTCACTAAGAAAGTGAAAACAAAAAAATATATTTATACTGTATAATAAAAAAAATATTTAAGGTGGAAAATTATGGAAGAAATGATAAAAACATTTAAACAATTGGGATTTACTGAATATGAATCCAAAGCATACATTTCATTAGTCAATTTAATATCAGCGAAAGCAGATGAAATAAGTAAACATTCAAAGGTACCACGTTCAAAAATATACTCTGTACTAGAAAACTTACATGAAAAAGGAATGATACAAATGCAACATGGAAGACCTATAGAATACACAATAATAAATCCTAAAGATACACTTCCTTCATATCAGAAACAATTCAATGAAAACTTTGAAAAACTAGAACAAAACATCATAAACATATATGAAAAAAAAATACCAAAAATAAACACTCCTATAATATCAATAGAAGATATAAATGCTATAAAAGAACAAAGATTTTCATTAATTAAAAATACTCAAGAAATATTATATTTAAGGATAGGATTTATAATACCTGATGAAATAAATTTATTTAAAAAACAAATAACATATCTGCTTAAAAAAGGAGTTGAAGTAAGGATTTTAGCATCCAAAAATTTCATATACAACAACAAAAAAATAAATCTGGAAAAAGAATTATCTGATATTTCCACACCTATAAAATACCTAAACTTACCGGCAGCACAATTATTAATTAGGGATAATAAGGAAATGTTACTAATATTTGCAGAAAACAAAGAAAACAAGATCCATCAAAAAAATATGATAGGACTATATAACACTTATCCAACAATAATTTCTAATTATAAGAAAGCTTTTGAAAAACATTTTAACTAAATTATAAACATTTTTCCAATAAAATCGGACTTTTTATAGGAACACCAATCTCATGAGAAATAACATTACACTTAGTAGTTAACAAGAAATAAATTGGAGTATTAACAGTCATTTCGGTTAAACCTTCATAATTTCCCATTCCTTTACTAACAATCAAATCAACATTATTCATTAACTCTTTAAATTCAGATGATACAAAATCTTCAACAACACCAACAGAACCGGCACCAGTACTTATGATTTCTGCATATTCATCTAATTTTAAATTTATAGCATCAGAAATAAGAGCATCATTTAGGATAGGTTTTTCTTTTAAAGCTAAAATTATGTTAACATCATAATCCTCTTTAATTTTCTGGATAAGTAATTTATCAAAAACAATCTCTCCACCATTATCAGTTAAATATAATATATTGTCAGCATTTTTTAAAGCGTTATCAAATTTATCAATATCATTAATAACAAACTCTCGGGTTATTTGTTTTTTAATTAATGATTCCATATCAGTATTTTGATCTAAAGCTCCAAAATCAATTACATTACCAGCAACAGCAATTTTAACATAATTTTCTAAACTGTTGTCTTTACTTAGTAAATTTTCAATCATGGGAATTAATTTTAAGGCTAAACTGTTTCCTTCTTCACGCAATAATCTGTAAGGATCATTATTTCCTGTTTCTTTCATAATCATATGATGTAATTCAGTTCCTAATTTATTTGACTGATAGTTCCTCTTAAAATAAGTATTCATAAAACTTAAAACTTTTAATGTAACATCCATCCGTTTTTCTTCATCTTTTGTGGCAAATTCAATTGCTTCTCGTGATTGTCTAAGCATACAGGATGCACATTCATAGTTAACTTTCACGTTATTCTAACTCCTTTATTTATTAACAAGTTTATTAATAATTATTATGTATCTTTTTTTTATTCAAGTTTTTAGTATGTTCTCTTTTTAACATATCTTTTTCTCTAAGTATGCTATAACAATAGTTAAATATTTTTTTTAATAAATATTATATTATAGGTGATTTAAAATGAAAATATTAGGAATTAATACAAGTCCAAGAGACAATGGAAACTGTAAAATCGCATTAGAAAAAGCATTAGAAACTGCAAAAGCAGAAGGTGCAGAAGTAGAATTAATTAATTCAAACAAATTAAACATCTCAGCATGTCAAGCAGATAATTATTGTAAAGCACATGAAGGAAAATGTCCTGTAGATGACGACATGCAACAAATTTACAGAGCTATTGAAGAAGCTGATGGAATAATATTTGCAATACCAGTATACTTCTTTGATGTAAACGCTCAAATGAAATTAATCATAGACAGATTATACTCCTACTTCCAATTCCCATTTGCAGAAACATATGGAACTAAAAAAGTATCATTCATAATATCACAAGGAACTCCTGATGTAGCTGCATTTGAAAACACATTAAAAGTTCAATTCGGTGCATTTGAATTCTTAGGATTTGAATTAGCTGATTTCGTAGTATTAGGAGATAATAATATACCTGGTGCTATTAACGAAAAAGAAGATCAAATGGCACAAGTAGTTGAAGTAGGTAAAAACATATTATAATTTTATTTATTTCATTCATATTCACCTCCAACTTATTTTTTTTGATTAATTTTACAAAAATATTATTTTACTAAAATATAAGTATTCTAAAAATTATATCTAATAATATAATTTATTAAAATATTTTACTTCAACTTCTTTTTTTATTTAAGTATATTGGGGAGACTAAAGTGCAAGATAATTTGCAAGATAAATGTGGAATTATAGGAGTATACTCCTATGAAGAATCAGTTGATGTTGCTTCATGGATATACTCAGGATTATATACTTTGCAGCATAGAGGTCAAGAATCTGCAGGTATAAGTGTTTTAAAAGAAGGTCGAATAAATACACACGTCGGTATGGGATTAGTATCTGATGTGTTTGACAGCGATCTAATTGATATTCTAAACGGAAATGTAGGTATAGGTCATGTAAGATACTCTACAACAGGAGAATCACATGTAGCTAACTGTCAACCATTCGTAGAACATGAAGATGATATAATAATAGCCTTTGCACATAATGGAGATTTTGTAAATTCAAAATTATTACGAGATGAATTATTAGAATCCGGATACAAATTTAGATCAACAACAGATTCAGAAGTAATATGTCAATTAATAATACATGAATTTAACAAGTGCCAAGACGCTGTAATAGCAATTCAAAAAACATGTGAAAAACTAATAGGATCATATTCATTAGTAATAGTAATAAATGGAGTATTATATGCTGTTCGTGACCCATTAGGAATGAAACCATTAGCCGTTGGCCGAAATGATGAATTCGTAGTCGTAGCTTCAGAAAGTGTAGCATTTGATTCATTAGACATTAAATATGACAGAACAATCAATCCTGGGGAAATACTGGAAATAAACAATGGTGAAGAAATAAGTCATCAAATGCCAACACCAGATCATACAGCAAACTGTATGTTCGAATATCTTTACTTTGCAAGACCAGACAGCATAATATTTGATAAAAGCGTATACCAAGTACGTTTAAATGTGGGAAAACAATTAGCAAAAGAATATCCAATAGATGCAGATATAGTAATAGCAGTACCAGACTCTTCAATACCAGCAACATTAGCCTATGCAAGTGAATCAGGAATTCCATATGCCGAAGGATTAATAAAAAATAGGTATGTAGGACGAACTTTTATCATGCCTACACAAAAAGACAGAGATTTAGCAGTAAAATTAAAAATGAACACAGTAGGATCCATACTCAAAGATAAAAGAGTAATCGTAATAGATGATAGTGTAGTGCGAGGAACAACATCCAAAACAATAATTAAAATGATACGAGATGCCGGTGCAAAAGAAGTACATTTATTAATAGGCTGTCCAGAAATCATCTCTCCATGTTACTATGGAATAGCAATGGCAACAAAAGAGGAATTACTCGCAGTAGATAGGACAACAGAAGAAATTAGGGACATTATTGGAGTGGATTCAATAGGATATATAAGTATAGAAGGATTAGTAGAAGCTATAGGAACTCCACGAAAAGATTTATGTTTAGGCTGTATAACTGAAGAATATCCTACAGTTATACCTCCTGAATTATATGAAGATGAAGATTAAATTCTTCATAAAATAACTATTTTTTTTATAATATGTGATTTACATGGTTGAATTATTATCCCCTGCAAGAGATAAACGTTCAGTAAGTGCTGCAATAAATAATAATGCAGATTCAGTATATGTTGGAATAACAGATTACAATATGCGCGCAAATGTAGCCAACATTAACTTGGACGACATTAAAGAAATAACCAAACAATGTCATGATCATGACAAAAAGTTATATGTTTGTACTAACACAATTGTCTCAGATAAGCAGATAGAAAAATATAAAAAACAAATTGTAAAACTAGAAGAATTTGACGTTGATGCATTGATAATATCTGATATTGGAATGATAAATGTGGCTAATAAACATTCCATACCTTTACATTTAAGTGTTCAAGCTAACATAACCAACACTGAAAGCTTAAAAGTATACAAAGAATTAGGTATTTCACGTGCTGTATTATCAAGAGAACTATCCTTGGAAGATATTAAAAATATTAAAACAAAATCCCCTATAGAAATAGAAACGTTTATTCATGGAGCAATGTGTGTTGCAATTTCTGGGCGTTGTTTTTTAAGTTCTTATTTTTATGATAGAAATGCAAATTGTGGGGAATGTCTACAACCATGTAGACAGGAATGGATTATTAATTCTACAGAAAATAAGCAGCTGGTACTTACTCAACCGGAAAATAATGATATTGAAAAGTCTAGATTGCTTAGTCCTAGAGATATGTGTATGATAGAGCACATACCTGAATTAATGGAAAGTAAAATAGATGCATTTAAAATAGAAGGAAGGGCTCGAGCACCAGATTATGTTTCAACAGTAACTAAATGTTATTCTGAAGCAATAAAAGTTTATGAAGATGGTTTATGGGATGAAAATGCACCAAAACTAATTCCTCATTGGAAAAAAGAATTAGAATCAGTATTTAACAGGGGATTTGACACGGGATTTTACTTCAGAACTCCTAAATATACAAGTTATGACAACCAAGCAACATATAAAAAAGTGGATATTGGACAAGTAGTTAATTATTACAAGAAAATAAATGTTGCAGAAATAAAGTTATGGGATAAACTAGAAATAGGTGATGAAATAATAATACAAGGAAATAAAACAGGTAGTGTTACAGAAAAAGTATCTTCAATGCAAATAGAAGGTAAAAATATTGAACAAATATCTGAAGGTAATGTGGGAATTAAACTGGTAAATGTAGTGCGTGAAAATGATCATGTTTATAGAAAAGAATCAAATTAGGTGAATAGAAAAATGGTTAAAAAAATAGCAATTTATGGTAAAGGTGGAATAGGAAAATCAACAACTGTGTCAAATATAGCAGCTGCATATGATAAGGATACTTTTGTAATCGGGTGTGATCCAAAAGCAGATACAACAAGAACATTGGTTGGAAAACGGATTCCTACAATATTGGATACAATAAGGGAAAATAAAGAGCCTGTATTTGATGATGTTGTTTATGAAGGTTTTAATAACACATTATGTGTAGAAGCAGGTGGTCCAGAACCTGGTGTTGGATGTGCTGGTCGTGGAGTAATAGTTGCAATGAAATTACTTGATAAATTATCTGCTTTTAAAAATAATCCTGAATTGGTGATTTATGATGTACTTGGTGATGTTGTATGTGGAGGTTTTAGTGTACCACTTCGTGAAGAATATGCTGATGAAGTGTATATTGTAACTAGTGGGGAGTACATGTCATTATATGCAGCTAATAATATTGCTAAGGGTGTAAGTAAATTAAATGGTAAACTTGGTGGAATTATTTGTAACTGTAGAAATGTTAAAGATGAGGTTGAGATTGTTTCAGAGTTTGCTTCTTTAATTTCTTCAAAAGTGGTTAGTGTTATTCCACGTAGTGAACTTGTTCAACAAAGTGAATATAATGCTTGTACTGTTTTAAAGATGTTTCCTGAGTCTGAACAGGCTGATAAGTATAGGGAATTGGTTGATACTATCGTAAATAATGATTCATTTAGTACTCCTACTCCTATGACTGTGGATGAATTTGAAAGTTTTTTCCATAAGTATGTTAATTAAACCATGATATTGGTTTATAATTATTTTTTTCATATGAGTTTACACTACTTTTTAAAGCATCTTCAAATGTGTTAAAATAATACAAATGTGACATGCATTTACAATCAGAACATCCAAAAAGTTCAACATACTTAACACTATCTTCAAGTATTTCATTTGCTATTTCGCATTCTATTTTTTTAGTAGAGTATGTGTATATGACTTCTTTTACTTCTGAATTTTTATTTAATAAAAGATAATCAGCATGCCAATGCTTCTTTTTATTATTAGAAATATGTCTTTTAATACGATTTGACAAAGAATTTAATGCAGAACCAACATAAACATAAAAACCTTTATCAAAATGCATAATTCCTTTAGCTCCAATTTTAATATTAGAATCTTTTTTCATTTCTATTATAATACAATAATTTCCCTTGTCAATACTATTTTTATCTTCCATAAAAATCCCACTAATTATATTTTAGATGGTAATCTATATGTAATTAGGTGAAAATATGGAATATACTTTTTTTGCAAAAGGTCATGAAAATGTCACATCAAAACATAAATCAACATTTGAAATAACAACAGATAAAAGTTTAACTCTCAAAGGAGATTGTATAATAGGTTTAAATTCAGAAATAACTTTAAATGATTTGCCAATAGAATTAAAAAAAGATATTCAAACGGACAATAAAATAATAGAATTATATTTAGAAACAGAAAACGCCTCAGATACTATTATTGGAACAGGTTCTTCAAAATTAACATTAAATCATCCAACGGACATGGTTTGTAGAAAAAGTGATTTTACTTGCAGTAGGACATTGATGATTAATTGTGATAAAGCCGCAAAAGATTTAAATAAAGAACTTATAAATGACTTAAAAAATAATCTTAAACTAAAAATTACAATTAAAACAAGTTAATAATTAAAATTTAAATGCGGGAGACGGGAATCGAACCCGCGAAGAGACTACCTCACTAGGCCCTCAACCTAGCGCCTTTGACCGCTCGACCACCCCCGCATATAGAAATAGTTTTTTCATATATTGGATGGATTTAACCAACTAACCTATAAAGGTTATAATTAAATATCTTCCTCATAATATATAAACATTTCTAAAAAAAAATAATTATTCTGAATCAGCCATTCTGTTAAGCGATTCAGTACAAGTCTCCATCTTCATACCCAACTCTTTTTCTACTTTATTAACATTCAAAGAAGAATCTCTTGGACGTGGAGCTTTTTGAACAAATGATTCACTAGTTATAGGATTAATTAAACTTTCATCCAAATCAAATGCATCAGCTATTTTCCTAGTAAAATCAAAACGATTAATAGCATCATTACCTGCAGTATGGAAAACACCACATTTATCCTGACGTGCAATTTCAAAAATTGCCTCACCCGCATTATCAGCTAAAGTAGGAGAATTAATCTGATCAACAACAATATTAATCTCATGCTTCTGTCTTAACTCATTGATAACCCAAGTAGTAAAATTAAGCCTTTCATGCCAACCATAAAGTACACTAACACGTGCAACAGCCCAATTACTAGAATATTTTTGTAACTGCACTTCACCATCATACTTTGACTTAGCATAAATACCTAAAGGATTAACAGGTTCGTCTTCTTTATAATAACCACGATTTCCATCAAAAACAAAATCAGTGGAAACATAAATAATCTTAGCACCTACTTCTTCAGCACTTTTAGCAAGAAAACCCGTTCCATCACCATTTATACTGTAAGCCTTTTCTTTCTCATCTTCACATAAATCAACATTAGTCATAGCAGCACAATGAACAATAACATCCGGATTTTCACGAATTACACAATCATGAACTTCTTTTTCATTAGTAATGTCACATTTAACAGTATCATCACCAGGATTACTATTATGTACTAAAGTTAATTCATCCTCTTCTCTTGCAACGGTAGCAAGCCTCTGACCAAGCAGACCACTACCTCCAGTAATAAAATATTTCATAAATATATATTTACAAATTAGAATTAAAAAATTTTTTTGTACTAATCAAATGGATAAAATAAACATAATTTTGTTAAAATAATTTTATATTGGAGAACAGATTATTTTAACTGAAACTAAAATTTCGTAATCATAAAACGTCTAAATATATTATTAACAAAAATACTTTATTCATACTATATTTACCATGATTTACTAAAATATTTTCTATTTTTATTCAAAAATATATAAATAAATATAATAGATGTTGTTTTTTATTCAAACATTTAGAATAAAAAAAAATGTGATGATGTGATTATTTATGACGAGTCAGAAAACTAAATTATTCACATTATTAACAGTAATCTTACTAACAATAATGTTTTCAGGCATAATTAGTGCTACAACAATTGATGACACAAACAACACAGTGTCAGACAATTCACAACTAACAAATACAACAATAGCAACAGAATTCCTTGCAGTTAATACTAAAATATCATTAGATAAAATACCAAACACTAAAAAAGATGAAACAATCACTATAAGTGGTAAAGTAGTTGATGAAAACAATAAAACAATATCAAATGCAGCTGAAAGATTAAATATAAATGGTTTACAAAAAACTCTAAGAACAGATGTAAATGGAGTATATGCTTTTAATTATACTGTGACAAAAGCAGGAACTACTAATGTTACTGCATGTGTACTTGCAACTAACAAGTATGCTGCATCTAATGTTACAACTAAAGTGTCAGTTGCAAAACTTGCTACTAAAATCAAAATTAATTCAATTAAATCTGTTGTTCAGAAAACTAATGTTAATATAACTGGCCAGTTATGTGATGAAAATGGTAAAGGTATTTATGGTACTGTAAAATTATTAATTAATAATGGTAGAGCTACCATAAAAACTGATACTAATGGACAGTTCACATATACTCATAATGCTACACGAGTTGGAACAAACAATGTAACCGCAAGTAACCTTGAAAGCAATAACTATAATTCAACACAGTCCACAGCCGTATTCACAGTAACAAAAACATAAAAAAGTAATAGGAATACCCTATTACTTCAATTTTTTTTCTAAAATATTCAAATTATAAAATAATTCTAGGATATGAACATTAAATCTACCACTCAAAAATATAAACTACTTTTTTGATAGTGTCAACACTTGTGGGTATGAATTTCATATTACAATATAGTTACAAAA
>CAMNFZ010000026.1 GCA_946537725.1 uncultured Methanosphaera sp. | reverse complement strand
ACATTACCAAACGGAACAAATATTACAACAACTACTGACGAAAACGGTACAGTAACAATACCAGTTGACTTACCAGTAGGTGACAACAATATAACAGTCACATATCCTGGAGACGAAACATACCCTGGTACAAACACCACAATCCCAGTAACCGTAGAACCAAGAGACACTACCACAAACGCAAATGTACTTAACAACACATCTGGAAACGTAACAATAGAAGCAAATGTAACTGATGCTACTACAAATGAACCAGTTCCAAACGGTACAGTAAATGTATACGTTAACGACACACTCGTAGGAACAGGTGAAATTGTAAACGGTACAGTAATCATCCCAACCAATATAACAAATGTTGGTCCAGAAGAAATCAACATAACATATATGGGAACTGATGAATACTCACCAAGCAGTGAAGTAGAAAATGTTGAAATAATTCCTCGTGACGCAGAACTAACTGCAGAGGAATCAAACGATACCGTAGGTAACACTACAGTAGATGTTGTTTTAACAGATCCAACTTCAAACAAACCTATTACAAATGCTCCAATACAAATAGTATATAATGGAGAAGTAATAGCAGAAGGAACTACTGACAATGAAGGTAAAGTAACATTGCCTATTGACTTACCAGCAGGAAACTACACTGTGGATGTTGTATACACTGATGATACTTCCTACGAAAACGTAACACAAAAACTACCGATTACAATAAACAAACGTAACGCTACAATCACACCAATAATCAAAAACAACACAGTAGAAAACACAACATTAGATGTAAAAGTAACAGACAAACAAACAGGAAAAGCACTCATCAACACTACAACAGAACTAACATTAGATGATGGACGTAAAGTTCAAGCTATTACAAATGATGAAGGAATTGCTACATACAATGTACAACTCCCAGCAGGAGTAAATGAACTTGACATCAAAGTTATAGAAACACCATACTATAACGAAGCAGAATCTAATGTCACAGTTGAAGTACAAAAAGAAAGTGTCATAGTGACTGTAGATGAAGTACATGGAATAGTTGGAGACAGAATAATTCTCAAAGCAACAGTTACCGATGAAAACGGAAACAAAGTAACTGGTGGAAACATCGCATTCAAAATCAATGGAAAAACAGTAACTAAAGGACTAGTATTCGGTACAAACGATTCATCTGTTTACAAAATAAGTGTAAGGGATGGAATTGTAACACTCGAATTTACAGCCTACAAAAACTTACGTGGAGCAATAAACATAACTGCTTCATACAGTGGATCAAGCAAATACTTAGCAAACAAATCAAATGTTGCAGATATGAGTATTAAAATGAGAACTGCAGTAATAAATGTAGTAACAGTAAACCGTGCAGAACAGGATACTGACATTAAATTCACAGCAGTACTCTCAGATACCACAGAAAATTCAACCAATAGTTACGTGAATGGAGGATATGTCCAATTTAAACTTAATGGAATTACCTTTAAGAATTCGGATGGAACACCAGTACGTGTAAAAGTAGTAAATAACATGGCAACATACACTTATCATGTCCCTAGAGGAACAGGAGCAATAAGTAGTATAACCGGTTTAGACAAAAATTACACAGTTACTGCTTCATACGATAACAAAGATTACTACGAAGGCGTAAGAAATAACACAACATACACAGTAAAACCTAAAGCAATTGATTGCACATTCAACGAAGTTAAAGTCCAAAACGGTCAATTATCAGTGAAAGCTGATTTAAAAGACGAAGATGGAGAATTCCTCGTTGGAAAGAACATCATTTGTATAAAAATAAATGGTAAAACATATTGTGAAGGTAACAAAACCAAATATTTCAACGTCATCAATGGTAAAGTTGACTTATCTGGAATAAATACCAATGGAAACAAAGTTAAACAATTAACTTTAGTTTCAGGTAACCGTGAACCTTATCTTAGCGTAAGAGCAACTACAAGTAATATTGTTGTTGCTTAAACACACACAAACTATAAAATTCCCTTTTTTACTTTTTTTTTTAATTATTTTTTTCTAGAAAATTAACCCTATTTTTATCAAAAATTCTAAATTTAAATTTAAAAACTATTTTTAATTATAAATTTTATAAAAAAAATTTTATAAATATTAATACTATATTTAATTACATGAACTTAGAAGAAACAATTTACAAAAGACAATCTTGTAGAACATATAATCAAACACCATTGGATGAACAAACAATTACTGATATAAAAACATTCATATCTAATGCCAAAGTACTAAACGAAAACATTGATTGGAGTTATGATATAGTAACTAAAGAAAAAGTTAAATCATTACTAAGATGGGATGCTCCGCATTATCTACTACTTTTCTCTGAAGAAAAAGAAAACTATAAAGAAAATATAGGATTCATATTCCAACAATTAGATTTATACCTTCAATCAAAAGATATAGGGTCTTGTTGGTTGGGGATGGTAAGTCCAAACTCCAGTTATGAATATAAAAATTCTCAACATAAATTCATCATAACAATATCCTTCGGAAAATCCTCAACACAAACACACAGAAAAATAGAAGAATTCAATAGAAAATCATTAGAAAAAATCATGGATACTTCTGATGAAAAATTAAAACCAGCACAGTATGCTCCATCTGCAACAAACAGTCAGCCATGGTATTTTACACATAACTCTGATGGAAGCTATAATGTTTACAGGGAAAAATTAGGATTCATTAAAAGAAGAATGATAGGAAAATGGAATCCAATAGATATTGGAATAGCATTAGCTCACATGTACATTACAAATAAGGACACATTTAAATTTTATATAAAAGAAAATCCTAAAGATTTAAAGGATTATTCATATATGGGTTCATTTGAATTATAATTTTCTTAAATATCTAAGTATATACATAAATCCAAAATTAAATTAATGTAAAAAAACAAAAATGTTACATAGTTTAAAATTATGGAAAGATTAATATGGATTTAAGAGCAGGACGATTTGATGGACAAATGACTGATGATGCAGCCGCTTTTTCATCAAGCATAGAATTTGATAAACGATTGTTCAATGCAGACATAAAATGTAATCGTGCACATACCACTATGCTTATTGAACAGGGAATTATACCAGAAGAATCTGGAAAAAAAATTTTAAAAGCATTAGATAAACTAGAAAAAGAAGGACTTGAAGCACTAGATCTTAACCCTTCCTTTGAAGATATCCACATGGCTCTAGAGGACTATGTGACAAAAGAAATTGGCTCAGAAGCAGGATTTATGCATACTGGTAAAAGTAGAAATGACCAAGTATGTACGGATGTACGATTAACTTTAAAAGACGAAATAGAAAACACTATAACTAATATCAAAGCATTCATTCAAACAATAGTGGAAATGGCTAAAGAAAATACTGACACTTTATTCATAGCTTATACTCATCTTCAACATGCTCAGCCCACAACTTTTGCACATCACTTAATGGCTTATGCAAATGAACTTAGAAGAGATTGTGAACGATTTATTGACACATACAAACGTGTTGATATCAATCCATTAGGTTCAGCAGCATTAACCACAACAGGGTTCCCTATTAATAGGCAAAGAACAACTGAATTATTGGGATTCAGTAAGGTAATGGATAACTCAATTGATGGGGTAAGCAGTAGGGATTTTGCAGCAGAAACAATCTTTGATTACGCTATGCTTTCCACAACTCTCGGTAAAATAGCTGATGAAATAGTCATATGGAGTAGTTATGAGTTTCGTATGGTGGAATGCTCTAATCAGTATTCCTCAACATCATCAATTATGCCTCAAAAGAAAAATCCGGACATAGCTGAATTAGCTCGTGGAAAAAGTACAATAGCCTATGGGGAGTTAATGACAGTACTTGCAATGATTAAAGGTATTCCTCATAGTTATAATAGGGATTTACAAGAAGTTTCACCTCATGTTTGGAATGCTATTGATAATACTAATGATATATTAGGTATTGTTCATGGTATGATTAGTACTTTAACTATTAACAGGGAACGTACTGAAGAATTAGCTGGAGCTAATTTTGCAACGGCCACGGAACTTGCTGATGTAATGGTACGTGAAAAAAATCTTCCTTTCAGAACAGCTCATCAAATTGTTGGAAGAATAGTTTCTGATGCAATAGCTGAAGGTATTAATACTAAGGAAATTGATAATGAATATGTTGATAAGGTTGCTCTTGAAATTACTGGAGAAAAACTTAATCTGGGTGAATCACTTGTTAGACAAGCATTAGATCCATTATTAAATGTTAAAAGTAGGACAGTTAAAGGGGGATGTGCCCCTGAAGCGGTCATGGAATCTATAGAAATTATGGAAAACTTTTTAAAAGAGTAGGAAGTTATAGTAATATATTATTACTTAACAGTTTATTTTTTTTTAGGTGATTTAATGTTTGAAGACAAAGAGGATATTTATTATGTTGCAGCCATTGTTGTAGGAATTTTAGTAATTGTTTATCCAAATCTGGTTGCATATATTTTGGGACTTGTATTAATAATCTATGGAGCACTAATGGTAATTAAATAGTTCTGATTAATTCAAGAGCTTCACCTGGTTCTAAAATGCCTGCTCTAGTTTCTCGCAGTACTCTTTGAATTGAAAATGATTTGTACTGAGGATATTTTTTATGGACTTGAACTATTAATGGACATCCATATCCTTTCACTTTTTTTACACCAAATCTTGTTATAATATTTTTTATTTCTGTTTTTTCCATACGAAGTAATGCTGGAAGATTTATTCTAATTTTTTCGTCTTTTATTACTACTGATTGGGAACCTGTGGATAAAAGATCTCCAAATATCATTATTTTACATTTTTCTTTTTCTAGTTGTGATTCTATTTTTTCATGAATGTTTTTTGAACATCTTCCACATGGATGTATTTTACCATTCAATGCTTCTTCAATAATGGGGGTCATATCTGTTTGAATGTATTCATGTTCAACGTTTATATTGTTTGAAAGATTATTTATATTGTATTTGAATTGTTTTGGCAATATTATTGTTCCAGGGTCTATGGTAACTGCTTTAACATTAAATCCTAATGATTTGGCAAGGATTGTTGAGAAACTGCTGTCTACTCCTCCGGATAATGCTACTATTATCTTTGCATTTTCATAGCATTCTCTGTTAATGTTTTCTTCAACATATTTGTTTATGATATTGTTGTTGTAGGGTGTTTTTTGTTTCCTTTTTAGTAGATTATGGAGGTTTGTGAATGCTTCAGTGTATTCCTCAGGTATTTTGTTTTGTGTGATTAATTTTTCAATGTGTTTTACTGATAAATTTAGTTGGTATTCTTTGAGTATGATGTCTGTGTATGAGATTACATGGATTGATTTTACTCCTAATTTTTCCCGTAGTTTTCCAACTACCCATCCTCCTTTCCCGATTATGATGGATTTTTCTGGTCGGTCTGGTGCTATGATTGTTAATTCATCATTTTCGTAATGTAGTTCTTTTATTTCGGGTTCTACATCATCATGACCTATTTCTTTTCTTATGTTGATTATTTCTTTTATTATTTCTTCTTTGGAATACATTCAATCTCTCTCATATATTTTTATTTTAACATTTTCTTTATTGTTGTCATATATTTTATGGTATCCTGTGATATTTGTTGTGTTGCTTGTTGAATCTATATAATATTTGGCTTGTATTGAGTTTAGTTTGTCTTCTAAGCTTTCATTATTTGCTTTTAGTACTCTTGGTATTGTTGTGTATGTGTATTTTTTTAGGTACCAGCTGAATGCTACTCCTCTGTCTGAGGAAATATTATATTCTGTATAGTGTGTGTCATATTTCTTAATGAATTGGCTTGCTTCTTTTTCTTCATGTGTGTGTTGGTTTTCTGTTGTTATTGATGTCATGTAGCTTATGTTTATTGGGATTAGTATTATTAGGATTAGTGTCATAGCGATTATTGTTTTCTTTTTGTTTTTTATGAAGTATGTTAATGATTTGCATGTAAAGTATATTATTGGTACTAATATTGGTATTATATAGCGGTCAACTTTTACCGGATGATATGAATGTAATATTATGAAAATACCTAACCATAAAAACATAACATAATCAAATTGATTGTCTTTATCTGGAAGCCATATATAATATGATAATAGTATCATAGTAAAAAGCAATTCTGTCAATATATAAGATATATGAGTATAACTAATTATGCATATAACTGATAAAATTATAACAGTCAACTGTTTTAACTTTTTATAACTTACAGAACATTCATCATATTTAACAAGATTTACACAAAATTTAATCAAATATACTAAAACCAATGCTATAAAAACATACGATAAAACTGTTGAATTATTATAACTGGTAGATAAACTATGAAAATACTCATTAGAAACACTTAAACTAGTTAAATATTGAGGTAAATTCTCAAAATAATAAAATGGATTAATTTCATAACCAACATTAATACTAGAAACCTGATTACTACTAGAAACTTCCATAAACTGACTAATAAAGGGAATAGTACCCTGATTAACCAGGTACACCCCACAAATAACAATCCCTAAAAACATACAAAACAATAATATGCCCATAAGTCTCTTGGATGTTAACTGTTTTCTAAAAGATTCAAAGTTTATTAAAATATAAAAACCCATAACAATTAAGATAAAACCTTCAGTAAACCTTGTGAAAAAAGCTAAAACAAAGAATCCAATTGCCGGATAAAAATATTTAAAATCTTCATTTAATCCTTTCACAGTAAAATAAAATGCCCAAACACCAAAACACAATGCAGGAACATCAGTAGCACCAGTTAAAGCCCATGTAACAATGAGTGAAAACATAGAAAAAATCAAACTGGCTAAAAATGAAATTTCATTATCAAAACACTCATTAAGTAGGAGGTACAATCCAATTACCAGTAATATGAATAAAATGCCTGAAACAATAAACATTGAATTTTCAGAAATGAATCCTAACTGGAATGGAATAGAAACCAATAAGGAAAATACTGGTGGAACACTTAATTGGCTACCAATATTATGATGAGCAAATAACATAGCATTTTGAAGATAAATAAATATGTCCCAGTAATTAACTCCACGAATGCTCTGACAATAAACAAGAATGGATGTATAAATTACCATAATAATGGAAAGTAAACCTAATAATCCATCATTTTTAAATAAACTTTTAATATTATACATAATAACCATTCGTCCTATTAAACTCTTCAATTTCATTTTTCAAAGTATTATTATACGCTTCTGTATCTAAAAAATCATTTCCATATTTCAGATATTTATTTTCGTATATTCCGACACTACCTACTTCTTTAATTAGTTCTAATCCTGGATATTCATATTTAATACTGCTTGTTGTATCCATAAAATATGATGAAGCCTTATGATCTTTAGAATATGTCAATATTTCATCTGATAATTTAATTCGCTCGCTAACATTACTTGTATTAATCACGCCTCTTTGGGTGTATATGTTAAGATACCATGTAACAGCGGGCCAATTGTCTGAATGAATGTAAGTATTTGAGCTGATATTTCTATTTTCACTTAACCAATCACATGCATCATTTATATCCTCATAATGATTTTTTTCTGGAATTTGACTCACAAATATCAGGGTATTAGATAATAATACCAAAATTATGGCTATTGTCATTATTTTCTGTATTGTTGCTCCTTTTTTCATATTTCCAATTTTTTCAAAAATTTTATCAATACTGTATGTTATGAAATATGCCATGAATGGAAGTACTGTGATAAAATATCGATCATTTTTTGTAAACAGTATTGACTGAAATATTAAGTATGTAACAAACAGTGAAATCATTACAAGTTCAAAATCCAAATCCTTAATTTCATAGGGTTCCAATACTTTCCATATTATATATAATATGATTAAGAAAATTACTGAACTAAATATGTATGAAATATCACCTAATGTAAATAAGAAAATTACTAGTAATGCTGCAGATAGAACTAACAATATTATACTTTTTTTATCTATCTTTTTCTTGCTTGTTTTAACATTTATAATAATATTATAAGCAATGAGTGCAAACCCTAACATAAACAAGAATAGATACAGATAAGAAAGTACTGATGGTATATTTCCCATTGGATTAACTATTGCGTTGAAAGAATCTACTTTTGGGACATAGCTAATCAGGTAATTAGGTATGTGTTTGATATAATACCAACTATCTGGAAGAAAACCTGAATCCATTACAACAGTATTTGATACGGTACCAGTAAACTGTCCTAAAAATGGAAATGGTGTACCTAAATGTAGGTTAAACTGGTATAAAAACCATCCAACACTAATAACTCCTAAAATTCCACCTATTATAAAATGTTTTATCTCATTTAATCCTATTTTACTAATTAAAAGGTAAAATAGTATTGAAAAGATCATTACTCCCGCAGTATATCTTGACAAAAATGCATAAGCTGCTATAGGCAATGCCAAATAATAAATTTTATAGTTATACTTATGGGAAATGAAAATTAAATATACTGTGAGGATTGTTCCTGTTACTCCAATGATATCATTTCCACCTATAGCTACCCAAGAATATAATAATGTGAAAGTTGCAAATATTGTACTTCCGATTATGCTGATATTTTCATTGAATTTTAATCTTAACAGTAAATAAAAAGCTAAAACACCTATTATGTAAAAAGTTGCATCGATATTGAATATTGCTTCCTGATATGGTTTTCCTGCAATAAGAAACATTTTTGAAAGAATCATTGGCAGAACTGGTGCAATGCTTGGAACATCCCCCCAACCCATTTTTGCAAAGTTTCTACCATTTTCTAAATATAAATAAGTATCCCAGTTACCTATCCCTATGTTGTATTGGATTAATAATTTAGGTACTGTAATCATTAATAGAAAAATAGTTAGTATTATGATATATTTTAAGTCCTTCTGATTATCTGTGATAAAAGTTTTAATAGTATTTATCATAGACATCTCCTCTTTTTTATTATATTTATTTTTATTAATCAAATGATTTATATTTGGCTTATTGTAAATTCTATTTTTTCATTAAGATTTTAATTTATATTTTTTGCTAAAAAATTTTAATAAAAAAGATTGTTTTGTAATGTTAATTACAAAATATTTAAAAATAGTTATTTTGATAAAAAAATTAATAAATGATGGTTAAATAATTAAATACGTTACCATAAGTGAAGATTTAACCATAATTCAAATAATTGGTTTTTTTTTAATATTTATTTTTTCTTACTATGGTCTAGAATTTTAATTTTATTGCTAATTGAACATCAGAAGCTTTAACTGTTTTTCTACCGGAGTGGTTAGCAATTTTTACAGCTTCTTCAGCAATTTCTTCACCGTGTTCGGAAAGTATGTTTGACAATTCAATTTTAGCATCTTTTGTTGCTCTAGGAGCACCACCATTTGATAAAATTCTGCCTATAGGTGCTATTGGTAAAGTTTCCATATTTATCACTCCTATACAAATTAATATATTTTTGTAGTATTTATATGTATTGTTTTCTACATCTTAATATTCTTAACTTAGTATAGGTTTATACAAGACTTATACTTATGTTATGAAAACTAACAATAGCAATTTAATTGTTTTTTTTCATTAAATCAATTTAATAGTATTTTTTTCAAAATGAAAAATGAAGTTTTTTTTAAGGTATTTATAATCATTACTTTCTATTACTTTAACCATAATTTGAAATACAATAAATGCTTGAATTATATTATAATCAAGAGTGTTATTGAATAGTTTATATTTTTCATTTTTTTTTATTAACTCTATTTTAAGAGCTATATTCTAAGAATAGTTAATGTACTATATTTTATTCAACATTACTCTTTTTATTAAAACTATTTAACTTGAAAAAAACCTTTTAAAGTCTTTTAATTTTCCACTATTTATTAAAATAATATTAAAATGATTGTTTATTCAAAAATAAATACTTTTTATAACAATAATTTAGAAAATATTTTATTATTATGTAATAATTTTAAAATTATATCGGTTTTACTGAAATTATGTCATATCAATCAAAAAATATAATTCTTTCCCTGATCAATATAAATAATAATATTTATTAAATAAAAAAAACATAATATTATAATGATAAATCATTAATATTTCAGGCTATGAATATTATAAAAAAAGGGGAACATAAAAAGGGAGTGTATTTTCTTGTCAAGAATAGCAATATTAGAAAAAGATAAATGTCAACCAAAAAAATGTAACTATGCATGTATAGAATACTGTCCAGGAGTAAGGATGGAAGAAGATACAATAATAATAGGTGAAGATAAAAAACCAATCATATCTGAAGAATTGTGCTCAGGATGTGGAATATGTGTAAACAGATGCGTTTTCAATGCAATCAACATCATAAACCTACCCGAAATACTACAAGAAGAACCCATACACAGATATGGACAAAACACATTTGAACTATTCGGAATGCCAACAATAGAAGAAGGATCAGTAGTAGGACTACTAGGACCAAACGGGATAGGAAAATCAACAATACTCAACATACTCTCAGGACAAGTAATACCAAACTTTGGAAACTACGAAAAAGAAGGAAATTGGGAAGAAGTCATAGACTACTTCAAAGGATCACAACTACAAAGCTATTTCAAAAAACTAGCAAATAACGAAATAAAAATAGCATACAAGCCACAAATGGTAGACCAACTGCCAAAAGTAGTAAAAGGAAAAGTATCCCAATTATTAGAAGGAGTAGATGAAAGAAACAAAATGGACGAAGTAGTAGAAAAACTAGAACTAAACAATACACTAGACAGAACACTAGGCAAACTATCTGGAGGAGAACTACAAAGAATAGCAATAGCAGCAACAGTCCTCAGAGATGCAAACTTCTACTATATAGACGAACCAACATCATGGTTAGATGTAAAACAAAGATTAAACACAGTAGAAGTAATAAGAGACTTAACAGAAGAAAACAGAAACGTATTAGTAATCGAACACGACCTTGCAACATTAGATGCAATGAGTGACTATGTTCACGTAATGTACGGTGAAGAAGGAGCATACGGAGTGGTATCCAAACTAAGAGGAGTAAGAGTAGGAATCAATGCATACATAAACGGATTCCTAAATGAAGAAAATATAAGAATCAGAAAACAACCGATAGAATTTGAAATCAGACCACCAAGCGACCTAATAGAATCAGAAACAATAACAACATACACAGACTTCCATAAAAAATATGACAACTTTGAACTCGAAGTAGAAGAAGGAGAAATAAATCAAAGCCAAGTAATCACAGCATTTGGACCAAATGGTATAGGAAAAACAACCTATGCTAAGATACTGGCAGGAGTTACAAAACCAGACTCCGGAGAAATTGAAGAAGAAATAAAAATAGCATACAAGCCACAATATATCCTATCCGACTTTGAAGGAACAGTACAAGACTTCTTATACATGAACGCTCAAGGATATGGAACAAACGTATTCAAAACAGACATAGGAAAACCATTCGATTTAGACAAAATACTTGAAAAACAGGTAAGTAAACTATCCGGTGGGGAATTACAAAGATTAGCAACAGCAGTCACACTCTCACAAGAAGCAGATTTATATGTATTAGATGAACCAACAGCATTTTTGGATGTAGAACAAAGACTAAAAGTAGCAAAAGCAATAAAACACCTAATAACAAGAGACGATACAGCAGCACTTATCATTGACCACGACATAGTATTCATCGATTATATATCTGACAGGGCAATGGTATTTTATGGTGAATCAGCAAAACAAGGACATGCAACAGCTCCAATAAACTTAAGAGATGCAATGAACAAATTCTTATCTGATGTAAAAATAACATTCAGAAGAGATAAAGAAACAAACAGGCCAAGAGTAAACAAACTAGAAAGTTACTTAGACCGTGAACAAAAACAAAAAGGCGAATATTACTACCTAGAAGAATAAAAAAAAGGTGATAAAATGCATGTTATGATAATACCAACAATGGGATGTCCGGCAAACTGCAGTTACTGCTGGAGTTCAGAAACAACATCCCTAGTAATGTCACAGGAAACAATGGATGATATAATAGACTGGCTAAAAGAATTTAAACAAGAACCAGTCACATTCACATTTCATGGTGGAGAACCATTACTTGCAGGATATGAATTCTATGAACATGCATTAAAAAGAATATCCACAGAATTATCTCAATTATATCCGGCATATGCAATACAAACTAACCTATGGAAAATGGATGATAAACTAGCATCATTATTCAAAAAATATAACATACCAATAGGAAGTAGTCTCGACGGTCCAAAAGAATTAAATGACACACAAAGAGGTCCCGGATACTATGAAAAAACATTAAATGGATATGAAATAGCTAAAAAACATGGACTTAATGTAAGTTTTATAAGCACTTTTACAAACAAATCAATAAAACAGAAAGAAGAAATCTTTGAGTTCTTCAAGGAAAATGGTCTTAATTTAAAAATACATCCTGCACTCCCATCAATCAAAAGCCATAAAAGTGATAACTTCGCACTGGAACCAAAAGATTACGGAGAACTATTATTATATTTACTTGACCAATACCTTGACTTGGCAGACACAATAGAACTAAAAAATATAGATCACCTCTGTAAAGCGGTATTCATGAAAACAGGATTTGTATGTACATATGTTGATTGTATGGACAGTACTTTTGCTATTGGTCCTGATGGAAAAATATACCCATGTTATAGGTTTGTAGATATGCCTGATTATGAAATAGGGCATGTAAGTCAAAAGCCAACTTATGAAGAATTAATGCAAACAAAAGCAGAAAAACTATTACAGGAATACAAAGAATTTGTCAATGAAGATTGTAAGGAATGTAAACACATTGATTACTGTAGAGGTGGCTGTCCATATAATGCATTAACAATCAGTGACCATAAAGTTACCTGTGTAGACCCTCATTGTGAAGCATATAAAATGATATTTGATAAAATTGATGAAATGATGAATCAAGGATTAGACTTTGCATTTGAAGAATTAGATCAGACAGTGGAAAAAGATTTTAATTTCACATTAAATATTGGTCTGGAGAATCAACCAAAAACCGGAAAAAAATTTACTGTAATGGATATTGCTTTAAAATAACTATTTTTTTTTAGTTATAACTATTTTTTTGGAAAAAAAGTATTGTTGGGGATTAAGGTAAAGGTATAGGTACATCAGCCACTTCTATATTGAATAAATGAGGTTTTTTATTTTTTAAAGCTTGGGACAATTTTTCATTTAATTCTTCAATGCTGGTAATAGTGTCTGCTTCAATGTTATATGCATTTGCTAATTTTATAAAATCAGGATTATCCAAGTCAACCTGGTATTTTGGATATTCTGCCATGTCTTGCCATTGTTTAATAATTCCCAGCATATTATTATTTATAATTATGACAATAACAGGTAATTTGTATGTGTTAAGAACAGCTAATTCTTCTATTGTCATTTGTACTGCTCCATCGCCTGTAACTGCAATTATAACATCATTGTGTCTTGCATAGGTTGCACCTATTGCTGATGGAATGGCATATCCCATTGGACCTAGCCCTCCTGAAAATATTATTTGACTGTTTTTTTCTAAGGTTGAGTCTATAGTAAAGTATGTTGGTATTGTTCCTGCATCTATTGTTACTGTTGTATTCTCATCAACGTGTTTTAATATGTTTTGTATTACAAGTTCTGGATGTAACTTGTCTGTTTCTTCAAGTTTTTGTTTTGGTTTTTCTTCTTGAATTTGTATTCTGTTTACCCATTTTTTGTCTGTTGTTTTTATTTCTTTTTTATTGATTATTTGTAATACTTCTTTTATTTCATTATTTAGGAAAGTTTCTGCATTTTTATGTTCGGGATTTGTATTTATCTGGATAATATTATTTGTATTGACATGGCTTGTTGTTCTTTCAGATAATCTGCTTCCTAGAGCTAATATTAAATCGGCGTGTTCTGAAGCATAATTGGCTTTTACGGTTCCACGGTTTCCTATTAATCCAAGGTTACGTTCATCTTTTTCTGAAATAATTCCTCTTGCAGTCCATGTAGTAGTAACTGGAATTTCAGTTTTTTCGATAAACTCTTCAAATTCTTTAATTGCATCAGCATAAATTATACCATAACCTGCAATAATTAAAGGTTTTTTACTTTCTTCTATCCTTTTAATCATATCTGAAATATCAGATTCTTTTGGTGATTTAATTTTTTTAGTATGTATTACCTTATGGGCTATATTCATTGGCCTATTTTGAATATCTTTTGGTATATTTATGTGAAACGGACCAGAAACCCCATCCTCAAAATGCATAAAAGCCTCATTAATACTATTCTCTAACTTTTCAGGAGTACGAGCATAATAAGATTTAATCGTAATAGGCTTAAAAACTTCATTCAAAGGCAAATCCTGAAAAGTATTATTACCCTTCAAATCAGTAGGAACATCACCAGTAAGAATAAGAAGAGGAACATTATCCTTAAAAGCAGTAGCAACACCCATAGAAAGATTCAAAGCACCCGGACCAGCAGTAGCAAGACAAACACCACACTTTCCACTACAACGAGCATAACTATCAGCAGCATGAACAGCAGCCTGTTCATGCCTAGTTAACACATGCTTAATCTTAGATTTACGCAAAGCTTCATAAATCGGAATAATCTGCTCACCAGGATAACCAAAAACATAATCAACGCCATGTTCTTCCAACAATTTAACCAAATATTCCGCTGTATTTCTATCATTCTTCATAATCAGTTAATCCCCCTTTTCTTGATAACTTCCATTATATTCACCAGAGCCAATAACTTTAAACACGACCGCCTGAACAATACGTTCACCCTTTTTAATTTTATAATCAAAATCTCCATTATTAACAATCAAAAACTGTAAAGTTCCAAAAAAACCAGGATCTCCAACAGCAGTATGAACACTAATAAAACTTCTCAAAAGAGTTGAACGAGGCAAATAAAGCATAGAATAACCAACAGGAATATTAATTTTACCCATAATAGTAACACTATAACTACTCTTAGCCTTTAAAGTATAAACACCATCAACACAATCAACTTCCTCTAATCTGGGAAGATTCTTTTCATTATCAATTAAAGAACCATCGCCCACCTGTTTAAACACTTTATCTAATTTAAGATCAATACCTGATGCTTGAACAGAATCCTTGTGCTCAGGAAACAATTTTATTAACTCTTCTTCTCCTAACATAAATATTACCATAAAAATATTATTAATAATACTTTGAATTAAAAATTATTTAACTTTTTTCAAACAAAAATAATATTAAACAAAAAAAATAATCGGAGCAAAAAACACATGCTAAACTACATGGAAATGTTAAAAATATTCCTAAGAGGACTGCTCATGGGAACAGCAGATATCATGCCAGGAATATCTGGAGGAACAATAGCACTCATAACAGGAATATATGACAAATTAATTAATTCAATAAGTAACATAAAACTATTATTCCTAAAACCACTAATTAAAGGAAACCTAACAGAATTTAAAAAACAACTACTAGAAGAAGTAGACTTTGAATTCTTCATACCCCTAGGAATAGGAATAGTAACAGCAATGATACTCATGGCAGGTATAATAAATTATCTCCTAGGAAACTATGCATCATTCACATATTCATTCTTCGCAGGACTAATACTTGCATCAATATACATACTATACAAACAATTAGATGCATTCAACATAAAAGCAATATCCACAACAATAATCTTCGCAATACTTGCATACATATTTGTAGGACTAAACCCAATGCAAGCATCACACTCACTACCAATACTATTCATATCTGGATTTATTGCAATATGTGCCATGCTACTGCCAGGAATATCAGGATCATCACTCCTACTCTTACTAGGACAATACGAATACATGATAAATGTTTTACACAGATTATCCATCATAGAAATAATAATATTCGTAATAGGAGCCGGACTAGGATTTATGACAATGAGCAGAGTAATCAAATACATGCTCGAAAATCATAAACAACTAACAGTAGCAACATTAATAGGAATAATGCTAGGATCAATGAGAGTACCCACTCAACACATAGTAACAGCACCATTAACTACACTACCAATATGTTTAATAATCGCAATAATAGGAATGGCAATAGTCTTATTTGTAGAAACAAAATTTAACTATGAACTAATATAAAGGTGACAAAAAAATGCCTGATTTAAAAAAACACTTCAACAAAGAAGCAGAAGCATTCGATAATCAAGTACTAAAAAACATACCAAAATACCCAGAAATGTTAACAGCATTAATAAATGCAATACCAGACAACAAAGAAAATCCAAAAGTACTGGACTTGGGATGTGGAACAGGAAACATAACACAAAAACTATTAACACGCTTCCCACAAGCAGAAGTAACCTGTCTAGACTTATCCGAAAACATGATAAAAATAGCTAAAAACAAACTATCACAATACAAATCAATAAAATACCTAATCGGAGACTTCACAGAAACAGAAATTACAGAAAAATATGATGCAATCATATCATCACTAGCACTACATCACATACCAAACGACAAAGAAAAACAAGAAATGTACAAAGCAATATATGAAGCCTTAAACAAAAATGGAGTATTCTATAATGCAGATGTAATCTTAGGAAACAGCACTTACAATGAAGAATTAAATAACAAAATAGCACAGGAAGACATGATAAATAATGGAGTAACATTAGAGGAAATACAAGAACACAAAGGAAAACGAGAAGCAAACGATATACCAACAACAATATATAATCACATAAAAATGTTAGAAAACGTAGGATTCCAAGAAATAGACATAATATGGAAATACTATGCAAATGTAGTTTATGGAGCAACCAAAAAATAATCATTTTATTTTTTTAGGAGTTCAACTCCTAAAACATAATCTCCACTATATTAAATTAAAACTATTTTTTTTAAAAAAAGAAATTTAGGAAAGATTATTCTTCCCCAAAGATTTGTTTAATCATCCATTCTGGCTCAAATTCCATTAAATCATCATAAGTTTGTCCAGTACCTATGAATAAAATTGGTTTGTGAATAACATGACCAATTGATATTGCAGCACCACCTTTAGCATCAGCATCAGCCTTTGTTAAAATAATTCCATCAATATCAATAACCTCATTAAATTTTGTAGCTTGTTCAGTTGCATCATTACCCATTAAGGCATCACCCACATACAACACTATGTCCGGTTGTGAAACTCTTTTAATCTTTTTCATTTCATCCATGAGGTTTGCATTAGTCTGCATACGTCCTGAAGTATCAATAAGTACAACATCTTTTCCAGTAGCCCGTGCATGATCAACAGCATCAAATGCAACTGCGGCAGGATCAGAATTACGTTCATGTTTGATTATTTTAAGGTTTAAATTATTTGCATGGTGTTCTAACTGTTCAATAGCACCTGCCCTGAAAGTATCGGATGCACCAAATACTGAGGAATAACCATGTCCTTCAAGATATTTTGCTATTTTAGCAATAGTTGTAGTTTTTCCAGTTCCATTTATTCCAACAAACATAATTTTATAAGGTTCTCCTTTCTGTTTGGAAGCTTCTATGTCACCTAATAAATCATAATGACCATTATCAATTATTTCGGTAATGGCCTTTTTAAGAGCATTTGTGGTGAATAATGCCATATCTCCTCTTCTTTTAATTTTACGACCAACAAGATCTTCCTTAACAGATTCAACTATTCTTTCTGCTACATCAAAGGCAACATCACCTTCAATAAGTGAAAATTCAAGATCTTCAAGAATTTCTTCAATATCTTCTTCTTTAATAGTTTTCTTTGTAATGAAAGAGAATGCTCCGCCTTTTTCTTCTTCAACGACTTTTTTCTCTTCTTTTTTACTTTCTTTGTCTTCAACTTCAGTTTTTTCTTCTTCCTTCTTGTCACGTTTTAGGAATCCGAACCTACTTTTATTTTCTTCTTTAGGTGTTTCTTCTTCAGTTGTTTCTTCAGTAGTTGATTCTTCTTTTTCTTGACTAATATCTTCTTGAATTTCTTCTGAAGATTCAA
>CAMNFZ010000025.1 GCA_946537725.1 uncultured Methanosphaera sp. | reverse complement strand
TGTTCTTCATGAGAATGATTGTGTTCCTCTTTTTCTTCATGTGTATGGTTTTCTGTATGGTTTGTTTCATTTGTGTGTCCTTCATGTTCGTGGTCGTGTTCTCCATGGTCATGGTTGTGTTCTTCTAGTGTTATGTTTCCTTTTTCGTAGATATTTAGTGCTTGTGAAACTGCAATTAGTGAGACCAGGACGATTAAGGCTATTATTATTATGGATGTCTTATTGTTCATTTTTTTGATTCCTCTTTTTCGTTTAGTGCTGGTGTTAGTTCTGGTTTTATTTGATGTAATGCTCTCATTACTATTATTGTTACTAGACCTTCTATTACTCCAACTATCATTTCTATTGGTGTTATTACTGTTAATCCGAATGTAATTGGGTATACTCCTGCTAGTGCATATTCTATACTTACTATTATTCCGAGTATGCTTATTGTTCCAAATCCTGATACGAATAGTGCTAAGTTTTGATTATGTTTTTTAAGGAAGTCGTAGAGGTAGTATGCTACGTATGGTGCTATTATTGCTAAGTTTAATAGGTTCAATCCTAGTGTGCTTATTCCTCCTTCTGCGAAGAAGGCTTGTGCTATTGTTACTATGGTGTATACTATGGCTGATCCTTCCAGGTCATAGAGTGCCATTACTGTTATTAGTGATATGTGTACACATGCTGGTACTGGCAGTGGTATTTCTATTAGTTGAACTATCAGTATTGCTGCTGCAAATAATGCCAGTTTTGGCAAATCTTTTTCGTTATGGTTTTTTCTGTATTTGTTTAATGCTAATGCCATTAATATAATGTATATTACTGCGAATATTCCTAATATTGTGGGATTGGCTATTAATCCGTCAGGTATGTGCATTTTTTTCTCCCTCACTCATACTTTTTTTTGTTTAAAATATGTTATAATTAATACTTTTTTGAAATTTTTTAATGATTTTTTGAATAATGATGACTATTATTTCTTGTATAATAATTTGATAATGTTAATATAAATAGTTTTTATAACCCTAACAGTTATACCCATAGATAATGTTAAGTTTTATGAAATAATAGTCAAAAATAATTAAGAATAGAAGATATAAATGAATAAATGCACTTATTTACATATGAACATTTGTATTACTTTTCATATGTTTTTCATGTGAACAACAATTACAAAAAGAACACCATGAAGAAAAAATAATTTATCATGATTTTACATTAAATATAAATAAAAAATCCAACCTTATATATAATTATATAAGAAGATTTAGATTAGACATCTAATCTAGTATAATTTCCTTAGAATTTTTTAAATAGGACGTATTAATATGAAAGGTATTGGAATTAATGGATATGGAACCATTGGTAAAAGAGTAGCAGATGCTGTTACTGCACAAGATGATATGAAAATAGTTGGAATAACCAAAAGAACTCCTGATTTTGAAGCAAAAACTGCTGTAGAAAAAGGATACGACCTATACATCAGTGTTCCCGAAAGAGAAGAACAATTCGAAGAAGCAGGAATTAAAGTAAGCGGAACAGCTGATGAATTATTTGAAAAATTAGACCTCGTAGTCGATTGTACACCCGGCGGAGTAGGTATTCAGAACATGGAAGAAACCTACAAAAAAATAGGTTTAAAAGCAATCTTTGAAGGTGGAGAAGACCATGACCCTATAGGAACTTCATTTAATGCAGAAGCAAACTATGAAGAAAGCTTAGGAAAAGATTATGTGCGTGTAGTATCATGTAACACAACAGGATTATGCCGTACATTAAAACCAGTAAATGATTTAGCAGGTGTTAAAAAAGTAAGAGCAGTGATGGTAAGACGTGCTGCAGACCCTAATGATGCAAAAAAAGGTCCAATCAATGCAATAAAACCTGTAACTACAGTACCAAGCCACCATGGTCCTGATGTACAAACAATCATCAAAGGCATGGATGTTATGACTATGGCACTTGCAGTACCTACAACACTCATGCACACCCATAACATAATGGTAGAACTTGAAAATAATGTATCAACAGACGATGTTCTTGATGCATTTGAAAAAGCACACCGCGTATTACCTGTAGATGCAGACCTTAAATTAGGTTCCACTGCAGAACTAATGGAATATGCTAAAGATTTAGGAAGATCACGTGGAGACATGTATGAAATTCCAGTATGGAAAGAATCTGTAAATGTAGTTGATGGAGAATTATTCTATATGCAAGCTGTTCACCAAGAATCAGATGTTGTTCCAGAAAATGTGGATGCAATACGAGCAATGCTTGAATTAGAAGAAGATGGTGAAAAATCAATACTCAAAACCAATAAAGCAATGGGAATAATGTAATTAAATCCCATATTACCTTCTCCCCCCACACTTACTTTTACTAATTCTAATACATTAAAAAATAGTTATACTATGATTAAGAGAAATATATATTATAAGATTTTCAATGAAATACATAAAAAAAATATAAGGATGTTGAATAAATGTATGTTCAAAAAATTTCATTAAGCGGACACATCATTGATTCATTCACACTACAAAAAGTCATGGACACCATCATAGACCAAGGTGGAGACTATGAAATTGAAGAATTAAATGTTGGAAAACATAACACAGATGTCAGTACCGCCATAATTCGTATAGAAACAGAAAAAGAAGAAAAATTAGATAAAATATTAGACATGGTCACAGACCTCGGAGCACAACTACTAGAAGAAGATGAAGTAGAACTAGTAGCATCCGAAAAAGATAAAACAGTACCAGACAATTTTTATTCAACAACCAATTACAATACAGCAATCAGATATAATAACCAATGGATTAACATTGATAATATTGAAATGGATTGTTTACTCGTTGTTGATGAAAAAGAAAAAACTGCTACATGCAAACCATTAAACACTATTAAGAAGGGTGAAATGGTTGTTGTTGGACACAAAGGAGTTAAGGTTAAACCACCAGAAAAATCTCGTGGAAAAAACACATTTGAATTCATGAATAGTGAAGCTTCTGCAGAAAAACCTACACGCAGCATTATCCACAAAGTAGCTAAGGAAATGAAGAAAATAAAAGACAAAGGCGGAAAAGTTTGTGTTGTAGGTGGCCCTGCAGTAATCCATACAGGTTGTGCACCAGTTCTTGCACAACTTATCAAAGAAGGATATGTCAACAAATTATTTGCAGGAAATGCTCTAGCTACACACGATATTGAGAATGCATTATATGGTACAAGTCTTGGAGTAAAAACCAAAACCGGAGAACTTGTTGCTCACGGACATAAACATCATCTTCGTGCAATTAATGAAATAAACAAAGCAGGAAGCATAAAAGATGCAGTAGAACAGGGAGTTCTCACCAGTGGAGTCATGTATGAATGTGTTAAAAATAATGCTCCTTATGTTCTTGCAGGTAGTATAAGAGATGATGGACCATTACCTGATGTAATTAATGATTCTCAGGAAGCTCAGCAACGTATGCGTGAGGAAGTTCAGGATGTTGATATGGTTATTATGATTGCTACACTCCTGCATAGTGTTGCTACGGGTAATATCATACCTGCACGTATTAAGAGTGTTTGTGTTGACATTAGTAATGCTTCTGTTACAAAACTTTCTGATAGGGGTAGTGCTCAGGTCATCAGTATTGTTACAGATATTGGTTCATTTTTACCAATTTTACTTGATGAAATTCATAAACTTGAAGAAGAGGAATAGATTAAATGTCCATAATTACAATTATCCTATTATTAGTTGGATTTGTATTTCTTATTAAGGGGGCAGATTTGTTTGTTGATGGAGCAAGTGACCTTGCAACAAAGCTTAAAATACCTTCAATGATTATCGGTTTAACCATCGTGGCTTTTGGTACCAGCGCTCCTGAGGCAGCAGTATCCGTTTCTTCTGCACTTAGTGGAAGTAATGCTATTGCTATTAGTAACGTTGTTGGTAGTAATATCTTTAATTTGTTGGCTGTTATTGGTATTACTGCTATCATGTATAAGATTAATATTACCAGGGATTCTTTGGTTCAGGATTTTCCTATTTTATTGAGTAGCAGTATTTTACTATTAATATTTATCTTTACAGGTAGCCAAATTGATAGACTTGAAGGAATTTTATTCATCATATTAATTATTGCATATGTTGCATTCCTCATATTCAAAAGTAGAAAACAAAGTAGTAAAATGCCTGTAGGTACTACTCATCTAAGCACGGGTTATATTTTATTGTACATAGTTATTGGTATAATTGGTATAATTCTCGGTGGAAACCTGGTCGTTGATTCAGCAAAAGACATTGCAATAAGCATAGGAATGAGTGAAACATTAGTAGGTCTGACCATAGTCTCAATAGGAACCAGTTTACCAGAACTCATTACAAGCGTAACTGCAGCATACAACCGAAAAACAGACATTGCTATAGGAAATGCTGTGGGAAGCTGTATATTCAACATACTATTCATCCTCGGTATAACCAATACAATTAGTCCTATAACAACAACAAACATAATGTTTATCGACACACTAATAATGGTAATAGTTGTTATAATCACATACATACTAGCATATGATAAGAATGATTTCAACAGAAAAGATGGAATCATACTAATGGCATTATTCATTATTTACATGATATACATTATTTTAAGAAACTAAACACCCCAAAACCCCATTTTATCTTTTTTTTAATAAAAACTGATTTTTTCAATAAAATTATTATAATAACCAATTATATAATTATATATTTAAGAAAAAAAAATAGTTAGAGGTGATTAATCATCAACAGGGCAATAACAAAAATATTACCCTTACTTATAATAATTACAATAATACTATGCATATCCACTGTATCAGCAGAAGATAATCAGACAAACAATGAAAACAATATACACACAACACAAGACACACAAACAACCACTACAAACACAGCAAAAATAATAACAAAACAAGAAAACATTACAACAAAACAAAGCAACACCCTAAACACAGTATATGTCAGTACAAAAGGTAAAGACTCAAACACGGGAAGTAAAAATTCACCAAAAGCAACAATAAAAGAAGCAATAAAAACTGTTAACACCAACGGTACAATATACCTGGCCGCCGGAACCTACAATGAATCAGGAATATACATTGGAAAAAACCTGAAACTCATAGGTGATTCAACAAAAACAACCACAATAAACAGCCAAAAGAAACATACAATAACCGTTGCAGCAAACGTACTGCTAAAATCATTCACCATACAAAATGCCAAAGACAAAAACAATGGAGGAGCAATATACAACAAGGGAACATTGACATTAGAAGGACTTAAAATACAAACCTCCTCCTCTGCACAAAACGGTGGCGCAATATACAACAAGGGAAAATTAACAGCAACCAAAACAGCATTCAGCAGCAACAATGCAAACTATGGCGGAACAATATACAATATAGGAAAACTAACACTTAACAGGTGCACATTCACAAACAACAAGGCAAACAAAGTATACAGTGCCATATACACAACAAATTACATGTACATATACGGTTGTAACTTCACAAAAAACCTTAAAACAGCCGTGTATATCAGTGAAAACAATAAACTACAAAGCATAAAATCATCCTCATTTACAAACAATAACGGATCAAATGGTGGAGCAATATACAACAATAAGTCAAGTTTAACTATTGAAAAAACATATTTCGGATACAATACTGCAAGTAACGAAGGAGGGGCCATCTATTCCACAGGAAGCATTAACATAGCAGGAAGTACTTTTACAGCAAACAAGGCAAAACATGGAGGAGCAATATCCAATAGAAATACCATTACAATTACAGATAACTCAATTAAAAACAATGTTGCAACAGAAAATGGTGGAGTCATATATAATACAGGTAAAGTCACCCTTAAAAGCACCAAATTCAATAACAATCATGCAAAAAATGGAGGAGTACTATATAGTAAAACCAGTTCTGCTAAAACAGTTGTTGTAAATGATTGTCAGTTTACAAATAATGTGGCAAGTACTGGAGGAGTATTCTATATCCAGGATCAAACAAAAATTGATGTAAGAAATAGTGCTTTCAATGCAAATAAAGCAAATGTTTTATACATGAAAACAGATACAAAGGGAAATTTAATATATAATTCATCCCTTACCAAGAATAATGCTACTTATGGTGGAGTAATAAGAAATGATGGCGGAGAATTATTAATAAAAAGTAATTATATCACCGGCAATTCTGCTTCACGTGGAGGAGTATTATATAACAATAATGGAAACACCACACTAAAATTCAACACAATACTTAACAATAATAAGATTGATGTTTATAACAATAAGGGTATTGTGAATGCAAACTATAATTGGTGGGGTTCAAACGCTAAAGTAGGAAGTACCCGAGCATACCAGAGCACCATAGGTTCATGGATTTACATGACGATGACATCAAACACACCAATAACAGTAAATAATAGTGTTACAACAATAATTTCATTGAATAATGCTTATAATGGTAAACAGGTTACTTCAATTAATCCAGAGTTATATCCTGTTAAGATTAGTGTTAAAATTAATGGTGGTGGAGTTATAAAAAGTGTGACCGTAACAAATAAGGGTTATTATAAGTTCATTACAAAATTTACTAAAACAGGTTCAGCAACAATTACTTCTACAGTATCCAACCAGAAAATAACCAATACTATTACAGTAAGTTCTAAGGGATTAAATACTAAGATGACTGGAATTTTTGTACAAAAGAGTTATTCTGTTACTGCAGGTACTGTTAAGGATTGGGTTGCATCTGGTGTAACTGATGTTTTCATTCAGGCACAGGCTTCCCGTAATGACACCGCGCTGCTAAGAAAAACTATAAATCTTTGTAAAAATACTAATATTCGTGTTCATGCATGGGTAATTTGTTTCATATTAAGTGATGGTAAGTTTGACATTAGCAGCAACCAACAGAATATGCTTAAAAACTTCATTAAAAGTACTATTAGAATTAGTGGTGTTAGTGGAGTTAACTTGGATTATGTCAGGTATAGTGGTGTAAATCCTTCAATTGTTGATTCAAACAAGATTACAAACTTTGTTAAAAGTGTGAATTCTATAATTAAGGGATATGATAAGAATTTAATATTCTCTGCTTGTGTATTTGCAGAAAAATCTGATACTAAACGGATATATGGTCAGGATTATAATGCATTGAGTCCTTATTTGGATGTTATGCTTCCAATGACTTATAAGTATGCTTATTCTACCGGCAGAACTTGGCTTAAAGAATCAACAAGGTATGTTGTTGATAGATCTAAGTATTCTAAGGTAGTTAGTGTTCTTCAAACATATGATGAGGATTTGGCTTTATTATCAGCTTCCGAACTTGAAGGTGATGCAAGAGCTGTTATGAATGGTGGCTCTTATGGGTATGTTTTATTCCGTCAGGGATTAATTAGTTCATATCCTAAATCTGCCGTAAAATTATAGTAATAACTACATAGATGTAGTTTTCTTTTTTTCCTCTTTTTTTTTATAAAAAATAGTAAATGTGTTGAAAGTAATATCTTTTTTTTTATTCTAGACTTTCTAGTTCACGGTTTTTTCGTACATTATGGTCTCTGTTTAACCATGCGTTATCATATGCGCCTTTTAGTGTATGCATATCAACACTGGTATATATTTGTGTTGTACTTAGGTTACTGTGACCAAGTAATTGTTGAATAGCTCTTATGTCCACACCATTTTTAAGTAGGTGTGTTGCAAATGAGTGTCTTAGCACGTGAGGAGTTACTTTTCTTTTAATTCCTGCTGCTTTGGCATATTCTTTTATCATGTACTGAATATATCGTGATGTTAAAGTGTTGTTTCTTTGATTGACAAACAGGTATTCGTTGTCAACACCTCTTTTTTCAATATATTCATTGATTAATGATAGTGTTGCATCATCAAATATTACAATTCTGTCCTTTTCTCCTTTACCACGAACTCTTATTGTTCTTTCTTCAGGATCTATTGTTTTGATTTTTAGTTTTATTAGTTCAGAAACTCTTAGTCCTGTTGAGTAAAGGAGGGTTAGTATTAGTTTGTTTCTAAGTCTTGAAATGTTTTGAGGATTACTTTTTTCAGGATCGTATAAATCATCTTTTGCATGTATTAGATCATATACTTCCTGTTCATTTAATGATTTTGGTAATGATTTAGTTCTTTTTGGTGCTTTTATTTCTTGATATATTTCTATTTCAGCAAATGCGAAGAACTTTTTAATTACCACTGTTACTAGGTATAAATAATTTTGTGATACTTCATTATCTCTTTTTAAGTGTTGTAAATATTTTTTAAATGACCGTAGTAATGCTGCTTCATTTTTTATTCTTTTTTCGTTTAATAAAAAATTATAAAAACTATGGAGTATTGATGTATATGTCTTAAGAGTATTTTCAGAATAGCTTTGAATATCCATTTCTAGAATGTAATCTTCCATTTGTTCTTCGAATTCTATTTCTTCTAAAAAATTTTCTGACATATCTTTTTTTCCTCCATAATTTTTTTTGTTACATATTTTTAAGAATATTACTATTTTGTTATTATTTTTATTGTTTCAGGTTTTTTAACAACTTCACTCATTTTTACTGCTACTAAGTATTCAATATTTTTTTCTTTAGCTAAGTCTACTAATCTTTGACTTATTATTCCATCAAATACAACTGTTTGGATCTTTTTTTGATTTGATCTTATTTCGTTGAAAAGGTTTTCTACTTTGACGTTTGTGATTATGTTGAAATTTTCGTCGAGTAAATTTCCTTTTCCTGTGCCTTTGATTTCATCTAATGCTTTTAAATATTTGTTTTGTTTTGCAGGTTTTTCTTTTGTTTCAACAGGTTCTTCAACAATGTTTGTTTTGTTTTCTTCGTGTTTTTGGTGTACTTGTGTGTCTTGTTCTTTTTGTTTTATTTCTAGTTCTAATTGGTCTTTGAGTTGTCTTGTTAGTTCTGAGAATTTTTCTTCATTTTTTGTTTCGTTTTTTTGTTCTGTCTGATTTTTATTGATTTCTCTTTTTTTGTTGTGATAGCCGTGTTGGTTGTGATTGAAGTTTGCATGTTGTGTTATTTTGTCTACTGAGGTTTTGTTTTTTAGTGCGTAGATTACTTGGTCTTTGTTTAAGTATTCTACTTCCTGGCCTCTTGGTGCTCGTGTTACGTAGTCTATGTCTCCTATTTGGAGTAATTCTTTTAGAATTAGGTCTCCTCCACGGTCACCATCGAGGAATGCTGTGACTGTTCTTTCTTTTGTTAAGTCTGCCACTGTTTTTGGCACGTTTACTCCTTCTACTGCTATGGTATTTTTTATTCCATATTTTAGTAGGTTAAGTACATCTGATCTTCCTTCTACTATGAGGATTGCATCTGATGTTGGAGTGTTTGGACCTGCAGGTAAATTGTCTTCCCCATATTCTATTATTTCGGGTACTTTGATTGATTCTTTTACTTCGTCAATCATTCTGGAACTTTCTGGTGTGAATTCTTCCATCATGTTTTTATACAATTCTTTTGCTCTTTCAACTATTGTTCGTCTTTTTACTGCTCGAACGTCTTCTATTGAAGTTACTCTGAGACTTGCTTCACATGGTCCTACTCTGTTGATGGTTTCCAGTGATGCTGCTAGAATTGTTGTTTCTATTCTGTCTAGACTTGATGGTATGATTACTTCACCTTTAGTTTTTCCTGATTTGTTGGTCATGTCTACTTTGATTCTGCCTATTCTTCCAGTTTTTTGTAGTTCTCTTAAGTCTAGACTGTCACTTAGTAGACCTTCGGTTTGTCCAAATATTGCGCCGACTACGTCAGGTTTTTCTACAAAGCCTTTTGCATTTATTTGTGAGTGTATTAAATATTTTGTTGTTGTTACTTCATCTTTAAACACATAGTAATATTCTTCATCATCATGATATTTTGCATTTTTATGGGTCATTTTATCGCCTTTTAGATTATTAATCTATTTTTATGCGAAGAGATGAAAAAAATTTTTAATACCTCTTTTTTTTGATTTATTATTATTGTGATTAAAGTATTAACTTGTTAATCAGCATTAAATAATCGTATACTGTTTTGTATGCTTTTTTTAATGTGTTTAACAGGTTTATTATTAATATATTGTTTTAGCATATTTTATAACTACTTCGTTATATCATATACATATATTATTTATTTACATCATGTTATATAATATATTCACTAGTAACTATCAAAAGATATATTAATTAGATTAAACATAAATTACATCATAACTATTTGTATGATTTATACAATACATTTTTTTGAAATGATTTTAATTTAAGAAAAATAACATCAACAATTAGTATCCTATATGGAAAGTTGTTAAAATTAGATGTTAGTAAATCATAATAAGATATTTTGAGGGAAATTAATGGCAACTAAAGTAGTAGAAATTAAAACTTTAAAACAAGGAAAATACTTAGTATTAGGCGGAGAAGCTTCAAAAATTACCAGCATTTCAACATCATCACCTGGTAAACACGGAGCAGCAAAAGCTCGTATTGAAGCAGTTGGTATATTTGACAACCAAAAAAGAAGTCTCGTAAAACCTGTAAACGCAAAAGTAGACGTACCTATCATTGATAAAAGAGTAGGTCAAGTAATTGCATTAATGGGAAGCGAAGTACAACTTATGGACTTAGAAACATACGAAACAATCGATTTACCTATACCTGAAGATTTAAAAGATGAAATCGTAGAAGGTAAAGAAGTAGAATACATTGAAGCAATGGGTAACATGAAAATCATGAGAACAAAAGGTGGAAGCTAAGCTTATAAACCTTTTATCCATCTTTTTTTTTAACCTCCTTCGTATTAATCTAGTTTTTATATAAGTTATTTTTAGATTTAAGAAATAGATAGTTAAAATTATTTTCTATAAGTGATGAAAAATTAGGCTAAATTTAATTTTTTTACAAAAATAATTAAATACATACACATCGATACCATCCGAATAATTATATATAATGAGCAATAAATATAATGATTAGTTAATTAGCTATATAAGAATGATATGGTATTTAAAATTTAATTAAGAAAAGCTCTACAAATCTTAAAATAAGAATATAGTATAATTTTTTCAAAATTTTTTTTATAAATAAAAAATTTTTTGAAACTTTTCATAACATTTTAAATACTTAATTATTCTTTCTAAAAAATAAGGGAAAATAAATCTACACAAATTAAATCCTGAGTATAGAATATAGCTAATGAATTAATAGAATTAATAGTTCTATTTATACTACATAACTTTTTTTATAACAAATTACTAAAAAAAAAAATTAAAATAAGGAGAGTTTAGTCTCTTTTTGGACCCATATAAATTACGGGCAAATGAATTTCTGTTTTTGTTTCTTCAACAGGTGTTCCAGGTGCTGCTGGGAGAAATATTTCAGTTATAGGTCCAACAATATCATACTGATTTTCAATAGCATAATTTACCATTTCTCTTATAGATTCATTGAAGTTTTTATGTGATCCTTTATGAATAGCAGATAATACTACGTGACTTGTTAATTCTTTTAATCCTAATTTTCCCAGTCGACCTGCAGGTTTTCCGCCCATATCAAATGATTTAATAGGCATTCCTACCTCAAATATTTGGTCGTTTTCTGCACGTTCTTCCAAGTCATTATCATAAGATCCATATGGATAGCCCACTGCTTCTAAATTGTTTTCGGATATTAATTGTCCAACTTCTTCAATAAATTCAGGTAATTTGCTGAAACTGTCTGTGTGTGGTACATATGCTACTTTTTGGTCAGGTATTCTTTTTTCTACTATTTTCATTATTATCCGTCCAATATTTTTTTCTAATCTATTTTTATCTTCTTATAATAGAATACTATATTTTTAATAATATTTATTTTTTGTAAGAAAAATTATCATTTTCAACAAATTTTGATACCTCGAACATACTAAGTATTGAGAGGTTACAAAAAAAGATTTCCCAATTAATAATTTTTCAAGTAATACTAATCAGCTTTTTAACCTCTCACCCATTAATTAATAGGAGGAAAAAAACTATGATGACGTTTAAGTCAAACAGGGCAATGTATATTCTATTGGTGTTAGCGTTTGTTTTGGTAATTTTAGGACAAAATAGTGTTAGTGCTACCCATGTTAACCAGACTGATGAACTGGCTAATGTTAATATAGAAGAGTATGATATGCCTGATTCTGTAGGAAGCATTACAGAAAAAAGTATTTATAAGAATGTTAAAGAGAATGAAAAAAATAGTCCGGAATTAGCGGATTTATCCCTTAGTATGGAGGATGTTGAAGTAACATATGGTGAAGTGGCCAATTTAGATGTGGTGACCTCACCCGAGGTTGATGAAGGTATAATGACTTGGTATGTTAATGAGAGAATAGTTGGAGCAAAGAATTTAACTAATTCAGAGGCAAGTTTAGCATTCAGTACATTTAATTATAAACCTGGAAATTATACTGTGGAAGTCACATACACTGGTAGTTTACTTCATTCAAGTAACTTAACTACTGGTACTCTTAGAATAAATAAATTGGAAAGTTATGTTACAAATATTGTCACAGAATTTAATGATGAAAACAGTATAGATGTTAGATTGAATGTGGAAGCTGGTCCTGACATCATACCTTATGGTCAGTTAAATGTTTATCAGGGCAGTACTCTTGTTAAAAGTGTTGAAATAGAAGAGGAAGATGTGTATTTTACATTAGATAAAGGTTTTAATCAGGAAATTTTGACACTGGAATATGTTGGTGATGATTATTATACCACGTCCCGTACAAATTATTTTGTTAATATTCCACGGTACAGAATGAATATTTATCTTCCATACCTTAATGGATTTTATGGATCCGAGTTGACATCTTCTGTTACGTTTTACAGCGATCGTTTAGTTAATGATGGTTTGTTGGATGTTTATGTTGATGGTGTTTTGGTAGATGAGTATGATGTGGAGTCTGATAGTGTGGATCTCATATTTGATTTGGGTGATTATGCTGTTGGTAGTTATGATGTTTATCTTGAATATTTTGGTAGTGATGTTTATGAAGATATGGATTATTCTACTGTTTTAACTGTCAGACAGATTAACACTACGCTTTATTCTTATAATGTCAGTGGACATAAGAATGAGAGTGTTTCTTTAAGGGCTTCAGTTTACAATTTTGTTGATGATACTGATGAGGGTATGGTTGAATTTGTACTTGATAATGAAAGTATAAAAACCGCTTGGATAAACAATATTACAGTTAATGAAAATTATATAATCCCTGATAGTATTAGTTATGGTGAACATGAATTGAAAGTAATTTATCATGGCAGTGAAAAATATGCTTATGATGAAGGAACATATACATTAAATGTTATTAAATATGCTAATTCATTAGCTATAAGAAATTACACATTAGACAATGAGGGAAATATTGAAATAAATGTAAGAGAATATTCATATAATCAAACAGTAAATGATGGTGAACTTGAATACTATGTGAATGATGTTTATGTAGGAGTTGTACCAGTTAAGGGCAATATTACCAGAATAGTGTTACCAGAAGAGTATGCTGGAGATAATGAATATAACATCACATTAAAATATGTTAATTCAGACAGATTTGAAGATGCCATTTTAAACACTGCAATCAATCCAACAAAATATGATACAAGTACAAGATTATACACATACACTAACACAAATAACATACTTAACATCACAAGTTATGTTTATTCAACAAACTATGATGAAATAAATGAGGGTATCATAGAATTTTACATAAATGACACCCTGATAGGTAGCCAAAGTGTGATAAATAATTCGGCAAACATAATCTATGACATGAACCCACACGAAGACAAAACATACAACATAAAAGCAAAATACACCGGAACCAAAAAATACAGAACATCAGAAAACAACACAAACATAAACTATAACCGAAACAAGAAAACAATATACATACAAACAGCCAACACAATAAACAACAAACCAACAAACACAATACAAATACAGGCAAACATAACCGACTACGAAACAAACACAATACCACTAACAACACAAGCACAAATAACAATATTCAACCAAACATACACAACCACAATAGAAGAAGGAACAATAAACTTCCCATACACAATACCAGCAAACACACCCGATGGAACATACAACATAACAATCCACATACCAGAAACACAAAACTACAAAGAAACAAACCGCACAATAAGACTAAACATATACAAAGACAACCCATACATCACAGGCAGCAACACAATAAGAACAACAATGGGAGAAAAAATACAAATCAACGCAACACTAAACCTTAACAGAGAAATACTAAACGAAAACATAACAGGACTGCTAAAAATAAACAACAAAACAATATACCAAGGCATATTCAAGAACGGACAATTCACATACAACCTAACATTAAACAACAAATACACAGACAACACCTACAACATAACAATCATATCCATAGAAACAAACAAATACCACAGAGCAGAGAAAAACATCATCCTAGAATTAAGCCCAAGAAACACATACATAACCTCAAAAAACATAGAAAGCAAAAACGGAGAACAAATAATAATAAACGCAACAGTATACGATGCAAAAACAAGAACACCAGTAAAAGGCGAAGCCAAAGTATGCATAAAAATCAACAATGTAACACTAGAAAACATCAACATAACAAACGGACAAATCCTATACTCATATACCAACGATTACTCAGCCAAAGACTACAACATCACAATCATCTACGGAAAAACCAGCATATACAACAACTGCACATGGAATGGAAAACTAACAATCAACAGAGACCAACTAAGAATATCAGCACACAACATACAAACAACAGCATACAACACAATAACAATACGAGCAAACATACTATCCGAAAACAAACTAGCAAGAGGACCAATAAACACAGCAATTAAAATAAACAACAAAACAATACACGAAGAAACAGTAACCAACGGAAAACTAACATACACATACACCTTACCTGATGAAATAGGATCCGGAAAATACAACCTTACCATAATTGCAGGAGATACAAGAAAATATGGTGGAAACACAACAACAGTAGATTTAACAGTGCACAAAAACTACAAAGAAATACATACAAATAAGATAACAACCACCACCAGAGGAACAATAAACATTAAAGCACAAATAGTAGACATAAACAACAACCCCGTGACCAAAGATACCAAAATAAACATTAAATTAGCAGGACACACCATAAGCAACCAGAACATAAGCGATGGAAACATTGAATTTAACTACACATTACCCGACGCTTTTAAACCAGGAGTATATGATTTACTAATACAAGCAGGAGCAAGTAGCGGATATTATCATGCAAGTACCAACACAATAGTCAAAGTAGAATAATCACCACCTCCCCCCATTATTTTTTTAAAAAATAAAATAATAATTAAATTATTAAAGTATTTTAATATTGATTATAATAATAATATATACAGGAAAAAATTGATGATAAAACTGTTATGGAGGAATGTAATGAGAAAATATACTCCTGTAATAGTATTATTAGTACTACTTTTTTCATTCATAACTGTTGTATCTGCAGCAGACATTAATGAAACACAAGCAGTAAACGATAATACTCAAGTTTCTCAAGAAAATTCTGCAACAAATAATATCATCTCAGAAGAGACTAATGAAAATAAATATGTACCAACAGAAGAAGAACAAGCAATATTAGAAGATAATGATTGTTCCAATGTAATCATACAAGGAAACAATAATGACAGTACCATATCATCCAGAAGAGATTCAAGTTATGAAGCTACAATAAACATAACACACACCTCTTCACTCATAAAACAATACCAGGAAGGTACCTTCTACTTCTCCAATGTAATCATAAGCAGAGACGGATGGATAGTAGGTAACGGTGGAACTGACATAAATAGCACAACACTCGCTGTTGAAAAAAATGCACTTGAAATGATTAACAAAAAAACAATAACAACAACCAACTTTGAAAATATTATAAACTTAAAGCTTAATTCTACAAGAGGTCACTTTGTAATAAAAGCACCAAATGGAACTTATGCTTTATTTATACATAATAACGGTACAACATACAATGAAATGGGTGTGCTAAATCCAGGATACTGTTTAGTTGTTCCTAACGATGAAAACTATTTCCAAAGTGGTAAATACCAAAATATTAGTGGAAATGCATACGTTATAACATCTTCAAGATTAATAGCAGCAAAAGATCCATCAGGATCAAACAGAAGAGATATTATAACATACTCATACAAACAAAATAATTTAACATCCAATGTTAAAATATATGCATGTAATGATGATGGAAGATACGTAAACCAAAGTACTGGAAACTTAACTGACAGTATACAAACAAACAATAAACTCTATACAGCTAACACAATCCCATCATTAACTTCTTGGACGTTAATCGACGATGTGAATTTCACTGTAAGAAAACTAAACACAACAATCACTTCAGAAAACATTACCGTAAGTTCACCAAATGTTGTTCTTAATGCAACAATTACTGATGAAAATGGAAATCTCGTTAATGAAGGTTTTGTATCATTCCTATTTGATGGCAGAACAATCAAAGACGATGAAGGTAATGTAATTTATGTTAATGTAACAAATGGTACTGTTTCATTAAATCATACAATTCCAAACTTTTGGAAAAAAACAAAACATAGTTTCTATGTAAGATATTATGGTAATTCAAGATATGAATCCAACCTAGGGAATACCGCAGCAGTTATTGAAGCTGATGCAGTAAACCTCACTAGTTCACATGCTAAAATAACAAGATTTGGAACAAATCTTACAATCACAGCATATGTTAACTATAAAGCTGATAATTCACCAATTACTGGTGGAATAGTATTATTCAAGGTTAATGGTAAAACTATACGTAACCCAGATAATTCTACTTATACCATAGATATTAAAAATGGTACAGCAACTTATAATTTAGTCTTAGATGAGAAATATTCTGCTAAAGAATACAAGATAACAGTTGTATATGGAAATGGTGTATTCAGGGAGGAATATAATTCTACTGTGAACATCAAAAAAGTTCCTACAGACGTTTATGAACCTAAAGTAACTGTTGAAAATAAAACAGTTACAGTAACTGGTACATTTGTTGATGATAATGGAGTACCAATTCCATATAATTCATTCACAAGTGTTAAAATAAATGGTAAAACAATAAGAGACTCATTAAACAAAACAAGAACATTTAACATCACAAATAGTGTAATTAACTTTAGTTTTGAGTTACAATACCATTACAGAGTAGGAAATCATACACTCACACTTGTAATTCCAGAACTTCGAGAAACATTAAGTGTAAGAGTTAATGCTACAATGACAATAGCATAATTTTTCTTACACTATTCTTTTTTTTATAAATAATTATTAATTTGATTAAAACTAGTTTTCAAAGATAGTAATATACATAGATATACTAAAAATGAAAAAAACTTCCCCATTTAATAATTAAGAAGATTGCATAAACCTACGTTTAATATTAGAGTAAATGGGAATATTAATTAAAAATTAGATAAAAAATGCTAAAAAAATAATAAAAAAAAAATAAAAATAAAAATTAAATTCTATTTTTTCTAGTGAAACCGTATGCAAATGCAATACATACTAATACTAGTAACGCTATTATTGCAAGCGGATTTTCTTGTTCAATGAAATCTTGAATTTTGTTGATTTCGAATAACTTTTGTGTTGGAGTTTCTGTTACTGCTGCAACATCCACAGTAGCTTTTAAAGGCTCACTTTCAGTTACTTCATTAACCGTTTGTTCTTGAGTTTCAGTATTTTCATTAGTTTCAGGTTCTTGCTCTTGATTTTGTTGTTCTTGTTCTTGATTTTGTTGTTCTTGTTCTTGATTTTGTTGTTCTTGTTCTTTAGTAGGTTCAGGATCTGTTGGTTCTTGTATAGGTGTGTCACTTTTTGCATCTTCACCTGCACTAGAAGTTGTGTTTGTATGACTATTTGTGTTATTCATTATTTCTTCAGTTGGTTCGACAGGTGCTGGTAATGGTATTGTGCTGTTTTCTACTGGTGCTGGTAATGGTTGTGTTGCATTTTCAGTTGGGCCTGCGGTCTGATTTTCGTCTTTATTTTCTGGAGTTGTTGTGTTTTCTGGAGTTGTTGTTTCGTTAATTACGTTTTCATCACTATTGTTTTGAGGTACAACTTCAGGAGTTTCAGGTTGTTCTGCTGGAATTACTGGTTCAACAACATTAGTTCCATTGTCTATTGGAGTCTCAGGAACATCAGTCTTGTTCTCAACTGGAGTCTCAGGAACATCAGTCTTGTTCTCAACTGGAGTCTCAGGAACATCAGTCTTGTTCTCAACTGGAGTCTCAGGAACATCAGTCTTGTTCTCAACTGGAGTCTCAGGAACATCAGTCTTGTTCTCTACAGGAGTCTCAGGAACATCAGTCTTGTTCTCTACAGGAGTCTCAGGAACATCAGTCTTGTTCTCTACAGGAGTCTCAGGAACATCAGTCTTGTTCTCAACTGGAGTCTCAGGAACATCAGTCTTGTTCTCAACTGGAGTCTCAGGAACATCAGTC
>CAMNFZ010000024.1 GCA_946537725.1 uncultured Methanosphaera sp. | reverse complement strand
ATGAAATAAAAAAAGCATCTATTTTAATTGTCGATGACACTATTCAAGAAATTAGTTCATCATTAAATAAAAATGATGCCGATAAAACAATAGATGCAACAAATAAAATTACAATTCCTGGTTTGGTAAACACACATTCACATGTTGCCATGACATTATTAAGAGGTGTTGGTGATGATCAAAGTTTACAAACTTGGTTAAATGACTATATATGGCCTAAAGAAGCAAATTTAAATGAAGAACTTGTTTATTATGGTTCAAAGTTAGCAATGGCTGAAATGATTAAAACAGGAACAACCACATTTAATGATATGTATTTTTTCATGGAAGAAACAGCAAAAGCAGTTGATGAATCTGGTATGAGAGCAGTACTGGGCTATGGTATGATTGATTTGTTTGATGATGAAAAAAGAAAATCAGAACTTAAAGTATCTAAAAAACTCATTGAGTCCTGCCATAATACTTGTGAAAATAGAATTCAAGTAGCAGTAGCACCACATGCACCTTACACATGTTCTGAAGAATTAATAAAACAATCTTATGAATTAGCAAAGAAACATGATTTAAAATTACATATGCACGTATCTGAAACAAAAAAAGAAGTAGATGACATTTCAAAAGAAAAAGGAGTTACTCCATTTAAATATTTGGACAATATAGGGGTTTTAGATTCAAATATGATCGCAGCACATGGTGTCTGGACAACAGATGAAGAAATGAAAATACTTAAAGAAAAAGAAGTTTCAATAGCACATAACCCTTCAAGTAATACGAAATTAGCATCAGGTATTGCACCAATCACAAAATACTTAAAAAATGATATAAATGTGTCTATAGGTACTGATGGTGTTTCCTCAAATAATAATTTGGATATGTTTAGTGAAATGAAACTAACAGCCTTATTACAAAAAGTTAATTCCTTGGATCCTCAAGTATTACCAGCTAAAGAAACATTTGATATGGCAACAAAAAATGGTGCAAAAGCACTTGGAATAAATGCTGGTTCAATTGAAGAAGGTAAACTTGCTGATATTGTATTAGTAGATACATTAGTTCCACACATGACTCCTGTGAGAAATGCATTAAGTAATATAGTTTATTCTTCATTAGGTACTGATGTAGATACAGTAATCTGTAATGGAAAAATATTGTTAGAAAACAAAGAATTACAAACAATTAACGAACAAGAAATTATTCAAGAAGTTAATGAACATGCTTTTGAATTATAACTTCTTATACTATTTTTTTTTTAAAAAAAGTTGTTTTTCATGAATCAATAACGACTCATGAAATAAGGTTAGTGATTCCAACATAAGAAACTAATTTTTGGAATGCATCTTTAGGAACAACAAGTATGTTTCCTTTACCATAATGGTCTGTTACTGTTGCTAAAAGTTCTGCTTTTTTTCCGTTAGTTTTTGTTGCATTTATAATACCATCAGCTAAACCTTCAATGGCATCTCCTCTGGTTGCTCCATTTTTATCTTGATCATTACGTAGGAAACTAAGAGAATCGTTAGTAACTTGTTGACCATTAGAGTATACTGGACCTACCGCATTAATCATGGCATCAATAGCATCAGGTGTAACTACCACTACAATGTCTGATTTTAAATCGGTATTATATTCTACTATTTGTTGAGCTCTTTTTGTACCATCTTCTAAATTTGAAGTCCATAATGAATCATGAAGATACCAATGATCAACTCCTTCACTACGCAAATCTGCAGGAGGGGTCATAGATGGATCATATAAACCTCCAGGATATACTTTGGTTACTTCACCCAATTTTCCATTATTTAAAGCAATGACAAATGCCATATCTACTGCACCAATACCAGCTCTTTGTTCACTCGGGTCTGTACATAAAACTAAAATATTATGTTTTCCCTGAAAATTTGATTTTCCCTGCAAATATGATGAAAAAATAGAAATTCCAACAGCTGCAAGGGCTATAATTAAAATGATGATTAGAGCTAATATTATCTTCCTTTTAGATATCATTATAATTCCTCTAATATTTGTTTTCAATAATTTCTTACTCTTTTATTATATTTTTCAATTTATATATTTATGATACTTTTTTTACTTATGAAATAAAGATATATTAATAATTTAGGAAAGGGATTAAAATGAGAATACCTGAAAGCATCAGAAACACTAAACAATTTCATAAAGCAAGGATATTGAAACATAAAATTGAAGACTCTAAAGGCATATACAAGGATAAATTCAAGCATAATTTAAAAGAAGTTTTTAGAAAAAAACGTCATTTAAGTAATGATCAAAAAAAAGAAATTATTTCACTAATAGATAAAGATAATTCTGGCAATGATATTCCTCTCTTTGAAAATAATCCCCTAGTATCAATAATAATTGTCAATCATAACGGTGCTTCTCATTTAACAAGATTACTTGGATGTATAGATGAAACAATACATTTAAACTATGAAATAATTATCATAGATAATGCATCAGAAGATAATTCTCTTGAAATTATAAATCATCATAAACATTTGCCCATAACAGTAGTTGAAAACCAAAACAATGAAACATTTTCATATGCAAATAATCAGGGAGTAAAAATATCAAATGGTGAATACTTATTATTTTTAAATAACGATACGGAACCATTGGATGGTTGGTTAAACCATCTTATGAAAACAATATTGTCTAATGATAATGTAGGGGCAGTGGGTTCTAAATTAATTTATCCTGATTGTGATTCATCTAAAATAAACAAAGAAAAATCATACACCATTCAACATTCTGGAATAATATTTAAAGAGGGTGATGGTTATATAAAACCATTTAACCGGGACAATTCATTAGAATACAATGAATCTATAAATAAAAAACAAGAAGAAGAAATAATTGCAGTTACTGCTGCATGTTTACTCATCAAAAAATCAACATACTTTGAAGTAGGTGGATTTGACACTCAATACGTATATGGTTATGAAGATGTAGATTTATGTTTAAAATTACATCAGGCAGGTTATAAAAATATTTATAATCCAAAATCAATGTTATATCATTATGAATTTGGTACACAAGAAAAAGATAATAAAAAAGAAGTACGTGACCGAAGATTAAACAATCAAAAAATATTCATAACAAGATGGAATAAATGGTTACGAAAAGAACTTATGAATGATCTTATAAATAAACGGGGTATATTCACAAACAAACCATTAACAGTATCATTTGTTGTAACACAATCTGATGAAAATACAACGGCAGGAGATTATTTCACTGCTTTAACTTTAGCAAAACAATTAGAAAAATTCGGATGGAAAATTAAATACCAATCAAGAATTAATACAAAAGGACAAAGAGACTGGTACCACGTAGACGAAGATGTGGATGTACTAATATCATTACTTGATTCATATGATTTAACTAAAGTACAATGTAATAATGGGTTATTAGTTAAAATAGCATGGCTAAGAAATTGGTTTGAACGATGGGTGGAAAATCCATCCTTCCTAAAATACGATATAATATTAGCAAGCAGTCAAAAAGCATGTGAATATATTGAAGAAACAACAAGAAAAAAAGCAATATTATTCCCATTAGCATCAGATTTAGACATGTTTAATGAAAATATCAAGAGTGATTCTGAATATGAATGTGATTATTGTTTTACTGGAAGTTATTGGGATGCAAAAAGAGAAATAATCAACTTTTTAAATCCAGAAAACATAAACTACACATTTAATTTGTATGGGACAAATTGGAATAAAATTCCTAAATTATCAAAATATGCAAAAGGTTTCGTAAAATATGAAGACATGCCTAAAGTATATGCATCAACAAAACTTGTGATTGATGATGCAAATCATGTGACGAAAGAATGGGGTTCAGTAAATAGCAGAGTTTTTGACAGTTTAGCTGCAGGAAAGTTAATAATTACTAATGGAACTGAGGGAAATGATGAGATATTTGAAGGAAAACTTCCAGAATATCATTCAGAAAAAGAATTAACTAATTTAATAAATTATTACTTATCTAATCCTAAAGAAAAAGAAGAAAAAATCAAAGAATTACAAAATATAGTTTTTAAATATCATACATATGAACATAGGGCAAATACACTTAGAAAGACAATAGAAAATTATTATGAAAAACCAAAAATTGCAATAAAAACTCCAGTTCCTTCATGGAATGAAATATATAAATGGGGAGATTATTATGTTGCAGAAGGTCTTAGTGAAGAATTCGAAAAAAAGGGTTTTGTTGTAAAAGTACAAATGCTATCTGAATGGGATGACTCCTCAGATTCTATTGTGGATACAGTTATTGTTCTTAGGGGTCTTTCACGTTACACTCCTAAAGTTCAGCATCAAAATATAATGTGGAATATTTCACATTCTGATTTAGTTTCTCTAAATGAATATGAATTATATGATCATGTATTTATTGCATCAAAATATTGGGCAGAACAATTAAAAACTAGGATAAATGTTCCAGTAGAATGTATGTGGCAATGTACAAATGATCATAAATTTTATCCAGAATATAATGAAAAATATGATTCCGAATTATTATTTGTAGGTAACTCTCGAAAGGTTTATAGAAAAATTTTAAAAGATTTATTACCTACAGAACATGAATTATCAGTGTATGGTGCTGATTGGGGTGGAATTATTGATAAAAAATATATTAAAGGTGAACATATATCAAATAAAGAGTTACATCAAGCTTATTCATCATGTAAAATATTGTTAAATGATCATTGGGAAGATATGCGTGAAAAAGGTTTTATATCTAACAGGATATTTGATGGAATAGCATGTGGTGCATGTATATTATCAGATTCTGTAGAAGGATTGGATGAACTATTCCCAAATCGCGTTTATACCTATAGTGATAAAAATGAACTAAGTTCTTTAATTGAAGATATAATTAATAATCCACAAAAATCAGCTGTTGGTATTAAAGGACATACTTATAAAGATAGGGTTAATCAGTTTATCAAAGTAATTGTATAATCTTAATTATAGTAAGATTTAAAAATATTGTTAAATAAAGATTTTATTAATAGAAGTTTATATAATATTTTTTCATATTTTTTTTTAAAATATTATTATAAATTCAGAGGATTAAATTATGAGTCAAATTCAAATTAAAGAATTAAATACTTTCAGTAAATATAAATCCTTATTAAGTGAATTAGTTAGGAAGGATATAAAAAATAAGTATCGTAATTCTGTATTAGGAGTTTTATGGAGTTTACTGGATCCATTACTGTCTATGATAGTCTTGACAATAGTATTTTCAACTCTTTTCCACAGGGTGCATGATTATCCAGTTTATTATTTGTCTGGACAGTTAACTTATAATTTGTTTAGAAGTGGTTCTACACAGGCAATGAAAAGTTTAGTGGGATCTGCAAATATTTGGAAATCAGTATATGTTCCTAAATATTTATATGTACTATCGTCAGTTTTATCCAATTTTGTAACATTCCTATTCTCATTAATAATATTATTTGGAATAATGTTAGTTCTTAGAGTAGATTTTACAGTATATATGATATTTGCTAGTTTACCTATATTGATTATATTAATCATGGCTTTCGGAGCAGGTTTGATTTTAGGTACTTTGAATGTATTCTTTAGGGATGTTGAACATTTATATTCGGTATTTTGTTTAATGTTGATGTATGCTATGCCTATATTTTATCCTGCAGACATTTTACCAGCTCAATTCAAATTTATACAAACCTACAATCCATTATTCTATTTGTTAACATGTATGAGGGATTGTTTCTATTATGGTAAATTGTATAGTTTGACAGAAATATTAATTCCAACAGTTGCAGCATTTGTCCTATTGGGTATTGGAATTATATTGTTAAGAAAATATCAAGATAGGTTTATATTGTATGTATAATTTGGGGAGGAAAATATGTCTGATGAAACAATGATTGAAGTAAATAATGTGAGCATGGAATTTAACTTAAGTGAACAAAAAACAGACAATCTTAAAGAGTTTGTAATTAAGTTTATTAAAAGAGAACTTCATTTTCAATCTTTTTGGGCATTAAACAACATATCTCTAAAAATTAATAAAGGAGACAAAATAGGATTTTTAGGATTAAATGGTGCAGGTAAAAGTACATTACTTAAAATAATAGCAGGGGTTCTAAAACCAACTAAAGGTGATGTTAAATTATATGGTACCATAGCACCTCTTTTATCATTAGGTGCAGGTTTTGACCCAAATTTTTCTGGAAGAGATAATATTTATCTTAATGGAGCTGTTTTGGGTCATTCAAGAGCTGAAATGCAAGAAAAGTTTGATGATATAGTTGAATTTGCAGAATTAGGTGAATTCATTGATGTTCCAGTTAAGAATTATTCGTCTGGTATGAAATCTCGTTTAGCATTTTCAATAGCTACCTCTGTTAACCCTGATATTATTATTCTTGATGAAGTATTATCTGTAGGAGATATGTCTTTCCAGCGGAAAAGTAAAGATCGTATGAATAATATGATGTCTGATGCTACATTATTATATGTTTCACACTCTGTCGGTTCTGTTAGAAATTTATGTGATAAAGCAATATGGTTACATAAAGGTTCAGTTATTGCAGCAGGAGAGGTAAATGAAATATGTAATCAATATGAAACATATGTGAAAAATTTATAACTCTTTTTATCTTTTTTTTAAACTTTTTTTGGAGATGTTTTTTTGTATGAAATATAATATAAATTCTTTAGTTACAGTTGCAATTCCAAATTATAATAATAAAGAATTGTTAGAAAAGTTATTATTATCCTTAAAAAAATCAATTGAATTATCACAAGTAATTATTGTGGATAATGCATCACAGGATGGGAGTGTTGATTTAATTAAAGAAAAATTTCCAGAAATAACTTTGATAGAAAATGATACTAATAAAGGTTTTGCATATGCAGTTAATCAAGCAATAAAATTAGTTAAAACAGAGTATGTGTTCCTATTAAACAATGATACTATCATTGAAGAAGATACAATAATTAATTTAATAAAAACAATAAAATATTCCGATGATATTTTTTCTGTTTCTTCTAAAATGATTCAATATTACAATAGAGATTTATTGGATGATGCTGGTGATGAATACACTATTCTGGGTTGGAGTAAACGAAGAGGCTATGGAAAACATATTTCAAATTATTCTGTTGATGAAGAAGTATTTAGTGCTTGTGCCGGTGCAGCATTGTATCGAATGTCTATATTTAACGAAATAGGTTTATTTGATGAAAACTTTGAAAGTTATGTGGAAGATATGGATTTAAGTTTTAGAGCAAGATTGCATGGCTATAAATCATATTATTCATCTAAAGCAATTGTTTATCATGTTGGAAGTGCAACATCTGGGTCTCGTTACAATGAATTTAAAGTAAAAATTTCTGCAAGAAATAATATTTATCTAATTTATAAGAATATGCCTATTCTGATGAAATTAGTCAATGCATTATTTATTATTTTGGGCATTTTAATTAAATTAATATTTTTTTATAGAAAAAATCTTGGAAATGCATATCTTGAAGGAATTAAAGAAGGTTTTAAAACAAGGAATAAATTAACAAAGACAAACACTTCATTCATAAATGTTTTGAGGATTGAATTTTTATTAATTAAGAATACATTAACTTTTCTTAAATAGGTGTTTTTATGGATTTATCAATAATTATTGTTAATTACAAAACATATAACTTAACAAAACAAACAATAGACTCTGTTGTAAGCACTATTAATAATTTAAATTATGAAATTATTGTAGTTGATAATGCATCTTGTGATGGTAGTTTAGAAAAATTGGAAAAAGATTTTAACGAATTTTCCAACATATATTTTATCGCAAATGAAAACAATGATGGTTTTGCCGTAGCAAATAATATGGGGTTTAAAAAAGCTAAAGGTGATTATACTCTCTTATTAAATAGTGATGTTATAGTTAAAGAAAATACTATTGATGAATCGGTTAATTTTATTAAAAATCATAAATCTATTGGAATTCTTGGTTGTAAAGTTGTATTACCTGATGGTAAATTAGATAAAGCTTGTCGCAGGTCTTTTCCAACATTTGAAGTTTCTTTTTATAGAATGTCGGGCTTGTCCAAATTGTTTCCTAAAAGTAAAAGATTTAATAAATATAACTTATCATATCTTGATGAAAATGGGGTGTATCCTTTAGATTGTGTTGTTGGTGCCTTTATGTTAATCCGATCCGATATTTTATCTAAATGTAATGGTTTGGATGAATCTTATTTTATGTATGGTGAAGATATTGATTTGTGTTATAGGGTTAAAGAAATGGGTTATGAAGTATACTATTTTGGTAAATATGAAATAATTCATTTTAAAGGTGCTAGTGGTAAAAACAAACGATTATTGTATGAATTTCATAAATCTATGGAAATTTTTTATAATCAACATTACAAAAAACAGGATTCTTTTATAGTAAATATCATTACATATTTTAGTATTTGGTTCTTGTATTATGTTAAACTGATTATATTACAGTTTAAATCTTTTTTTTAATCTATCTTTTTTTAAATATTTATATTAAATATGAATAACAAAATATCTATTATCAACGTGGTAATATGATTAGGGAAAACCAACAGTTATTCAATATATTGATTGTTATATTTGACATGTTTGTATTGATATTTTCTACATTATTTTTAAATATTGGTTTTGTCTCTAAACTTGCTGGTTTTGATTCAAAATTAAATTTTGTTGAATTATTAACTTTTTTAATTGTTTTAATCCCTACATATATTATATTGTATTATAATTTTTCATTATATGCACCGCAAAGGACTAATAGATCTATTTTTTCAGAGGCTTCGTCAATTGCACAAGTTAATCTAATAGAATTTTTAATATTGACTGCAGTGACTTTCCTGGAAATTGTCAAGGTTCCAAATAATTTTTTAATATTCTTCTTGGTGTTCAATTTTTTATTTGCCGTAATAGAAAGGGCTTTGATCAGGTATTTCTTGAGATATATGAGATCACACGGTTTCAATATTAAATATGTTTTAATAATAGGTGCTGGGGAAGTAGGACAAAATTTAATTGATACAATTAATCAAAATTCTTATTTAGGATATAAAGTCATAGGTTTTCTTGATGATAATATTGAAACATCTGTAAAAGGTGTGGATATAATTGGGAAAGTCGATGATTTGGAAAAAATTCTATCATCTGATTTAATTGTTGATAGAGTAATTCTAAGTATTGCACCACGACATTATAAAACTATTGAATCTCTGATGTTTACATGTGAAAAAAATGGGGTTAGAGCAGATATAGTTCCCGATTATTATAGATATCTTACAGCACATCCTAATATTGAATTATTGGACAATATTCCTTTAATTAGTGCAAGATATCTTCCATTGGACATTTTTTATAACAGTATTATAAAACGAATATTTGATGTAATATTTGTTATATGTGTATCAATAATTATTTCACCTTTATTATTGGTGGTTGCCTTAACTATTAAATTCACATCTCCTGGGCCAATAATTTATAAGCAGGAACGTGTGGGTGAAGGTGGAAAAATATTCATGATATACAAGTTTAGAAGTATGTATTCTGATAATGAATATATTGATGATAAACATTGGACAAAAAAGAATGATCCAAGGATAACTCCTGTAGGTAAAGTATTAAGAAAGTATAGTATTGATGAGTTACCTCAATTTTATAATATTTTTAAGGGGGATATGAGTTTAATTGGTCCAAGACCTGAACGACCATACTTAGTTAATAAATTTAAAGAATCAGTACCAAAATACATGATAAAACATCATGTAAGACCTGGAATGACTGGGTGGGCTCAAATAAATGGTTATAGAGGTAACACTTCCATAGTTAAAAGAATAGAATATGATATATATTATGTGGAAAATTGGACTATATTTTTGGATATGAAAATATTTTTAAAAACATTACCTACATTGGTAAATGATAAAAATGCATATTAGGTGATAATTGTGAATATAAATTTAAAAGAAAAGTATATTTTATTTGTTCCAGTTTTAGTAGCATTTATTTTTGCATTAATAGTTACTGTATCTAATGAATTCCCATTAAGTTGGGATATTTATACTCATATTAATTATGCTTTGGCATATTTACATTCTGGAATAACAAACACTGATTATTTGTTGAATGCACCTGTTGGAAAAACTATTGGTTATCCTCCATTATTCCATTTTGTATTAATTATTTTTTCTTCAGTGGCTGGTTCAAACTTCCTTAGTGGAGCAAGAATTTTACAAGTGGTTTTGGTTGTTGCTAATGTTTTAACAATAGTCTATGTTGCTTCTAAGTTTCATGATGGAAAAACAGGATTATTTGCAGGTTTAATATTAATTTCAAGTTTCATGTTTACTAGGATGTTTTTACCAATTCCAGAAACTCTTGCAATGATATTTTTCACACTTGCTATTTACATGTATTATAAAGCAACTGTTGAATCCAATTATGTTTGTGCTGTATTGGCTGCTATATTGTCTTTATTAACATTACTTACGCATTTTTCATCATTTGTGTACTTGATGGTATTGCTTGTGGTTTTAATGATTATTCAGTCATTTAATTTAAAAAACTTTTCAGGGGTAAAATATTATGTTTACACTATGATTCCTGTAGTTTTATTAGGTTTAATTGGATTGGTGGGATTACTTCTTGTTAATTCATCTCATTTATCTCAGGTGTTGTCTGGGATGGTATCTATTGTAAATAATCCTTTTGATTTATTTATGGGTCAAGTTGCAATGGGATTAGAAAGATACATTAAATGTGTAGGTGTCCTTTCTTTAATATTTGGAATTGTTGGGTTATATTATTCTTTTAAGAAAAGGGAATTTTATTTTGTATCTTTTTGGGCATTGGTTGCATTCTTATTCACTAATCTTCATTGGTTTGGTGTACCTGTATATACCTTTAGATTGTTGTTATACCTGATTGTACCTCTGGTGATTCTTGGTGGTTATGCATTATCTAATTTGGCAGATACATTTAAAACAATTAATAGATCATACAACCGTATATTAGTAGTAGCTATCATTATTTTATCAGTTATGTTATGTTCTATACATTTAATGGATTCTTCAGTGACAACTTTTAATGCTGGTACTGAACAATCAACTTTCCATATAGCTCCACCTACATCAGAAGAACAAGAAGTAATAAATTGGTTCAAAAATGAACAAACAGAAAATAAATCAATACTAACTAATAATTTATACTTCGGTACTGTGATATCAAGTATTGACGAAATACCAATACACTACGGTTTTGACATATATACTAACAAATCTCTGTCAAAATCATCAACAGAATCATTAAATAACGAAAAAATAGGATATATAGTTTATGATAAAAGTTTAATAATGAAAAATCAATCAGATTATGAATCATTAGATGTAAGATATGTAAATGGTAGTTTTTATCCATCATATTATTTTACTAAAGAAATAACAGAAGATAATTTTAATAATATACAATTACAATCAACAGAAAAAGCATTTGAAAATCAACGTTTTGTAGTATGTAAAGTTATTAGGAGTTAAAAAAAAATGAATATTACAATAATAGGAACAGGTTATGTTGGACTAGTCACAGGAACATGTTTTTCAGACATGGGAAATGAAGTATACTGTGTAGATGTATTAGAAGAAAAAATTTCAGCATTAAAAAAAGGAATAGTTCCTATATACGAACCAGGATTAGAAGAATTAATTAAAAGAAATTATGAAAGAGGAAATTTACATTTCACAACAGACTTAAAAGAAGGATTAGACCAGTCCGAATTATGTTTCATAGCTGTTGGAACACCAATGGGAGAAGATGGAAGTGCAGATTTACAATACGTAAGACAAGTAGCACTTCAAATAGGTCAAACAATTACTCACGACATGATAGTAATAGATAAATCAACAGTACCTGTGGGAACTGCCGACGAAGTTAAATCTATTATTATTAATGAACTAAAAAAACGAAATGAATCATTTAAAGTATCAGTAGTTTCAAACCCTGAATTTTTAAAGGAAGGAAATGCAGTGAATGACTTTATGCATCCTGATAGAGTAGTAATAGGAGCAGATGATGAAGAAAGCATAGAATTAATGAAATTATTATATGATCCATTTACAAAAAACCATGAAAGAATGATTACAATGGATGTTAAAAGTGCAGAAATGACAAAATATGCATCTAATTCTATGTTAGCAAACAGAATCTCTTTCATGAATGAAATGGCAAATATATGTGACAAAATCGGAGCAAATATCGACAACGTACGTAAAGGAATGGGAAGCGATTCTAGAATTGGTTCAAGCTTTTTATACCCCGGTTGTGGATATGGTGGAAGTTGTTTCCCTAAAGATGTAACCGCACTTATTAAAACAGCAACAGATGCAGGATATTCTCCAGAATTACTACAAAGTGTAGAAAAAGTAAATAATAATCAGAAAAAATATCTGGTAAATAAAATTAAAAAAGTTTTAGGTGATGATTTAAGTGGCATGACCTTTGCAATATGGGGGTTAGCATTTAAACCAGAAACTGATGATATGAGAGAAGCACCATCTATAACTATTATAAAAGGATTATTGGATGCAGGTGCTACAGTAAATGTTTATGATCCTAAAGCAATGGAAGTAGCCAAAAATTTCTACTTTAAAGATTGGGACATAAATTATTTCAATGATAAATATTCTGCTATAGAAAATGTAGATGTGTTGGTAATAATTACTGAATGGAAAGAATTCAGAAGCCCAGATTTCAATAAAATTAAATCAAATCTGTCTAAAAACATGATTTTTGATGGAAGAAATCAGTTTAAAAATAGTACTATGGAAAAATTAGGTATAAAATATTATGCTGTAGGAAAATAATTCCTACAACTCTCTTTTTTTTATTGTGTTTCTTCGCTTACAGTCTCAGTTTCATTATATTCATTTACATTTACATATAAATGACGTATTTTGTAAGGTTGGTTATTACTGTCATATAATGTGAATTTAATATCTTTTTTACCACTAGTCATAGTAATGTTAGTTTTAATGGTTTTATGTTCTTTATCTTTAAGATTAATTTTTTGTTCTTCGATAGTGTCATTTACAGTTTCATTATTGATTTCAATTTTTAATGTATACTGCATGTCTCTATGTTCATCATTTTTAATATTAATACTTAAATTTAACTCTTCACCATTACTAAAGTTATAATAACCGTTTTCATCAGGCATATAATGGATTCCAGATACTTCGAATGTTGTATTTCCTTGGAATAATGCACTAGGGCTATTTTCATTCCAATTTCCTGAAGTAACTAAAGCTGCTGAAGCAAATATTGCACATATAGCAACAACAGTAATAATTATAAAAAATCTATTTATTCTATAATCATTAAATAAATCATAAGTGTTTTTTTCTTTAATTCTTATGTAATATAATGGTAATAATATTAAAAGTGTAATAATTACTAATACCAATGAAACATGTCTCATATTCAACATATGTTCAAGTTGTACAACAATTAATCCAACAATTGAAGTAATAACTAAACTAGCAAATATGGATATTCCTAAACGTTCTATTAGTCTAAATTCGTCTTTGTAAGGATTAAGTATATTTAAAGTAAGATATCCTGGTAATAATGCTATAAAAGGAATACATAATCCAAACCATAATGGAATAACACTAAATGGTGGTACTTCCATTCCAATATAAGAAATAACACAGAATATAACTAACATGAAAATTACGCGTTTTAATTGTTTTTCTGTATATTCTTTTGGATTATTTATTCTACGGATGTTACTTCTAGTTCTTATTGCTGAAAGAAGGATTAATACTATTGCAATTAATGATAAAAATATTAAGATACTGCTAGCAGTCATTTTAAAGTAATAAACAATTCCTGCACATATTATTGAGAACACCAAACCAAAAGGTATTATCAATGTAACTTTTCGTAATATGTTTTTAATATCTAATAAGGGATGCTTTACTTTTGTTGCACTAATTCCAACTATTAAAAAGTTCACAGCAAATAATCCCACAAATAAAATAGTATTATTCACAAAGTTCATCAAACTTAATATAAGTGGTATTAATGTTAATATGAATAAAACAACCAAACTTTTGGATGTTGAATTAGCTATTTTTTTTCCCTCCATTAATCTAAAATATCTATATATAATTATTTAAATCTTAATTTTTAAACTTTGTTATTTTTTTTTAGATTAATTCCTCTATCTTTAATTTTATTATATTCTAGATTAAGTTATTTATAACATTTTAATCATATTATAATATATTGAATTTTAAGAATAAGGATTATAATTAATTTTAAATTAGGGTTAAACAATAGTTTTTCTCTTTTTATTAAAATATTTAAATTTTCTATAAAGATTAAAATTATTCTTAAATAAAATGTAGGTTGATTAAATGTTAAATGTTGATACTTTTATAACAGAACAGAAAGGAACAGGTGGAAAAATAAGACAATCAAATGAAGATTTTTTTGTAGATGAAGTTCCGTTACAATTACCTTCAGGGGAAGGTCCAAACACTTGGATGCACATAGAAAAAAATGGACGTACTACATTAGATGTTGTATTAGACATAGCCAGAGAATTACATTTAAGTAGAAAAAGGACAGGATTTGCAGGAATGAAAGATAGATCTGCAATTACAAGACAATGGTTATGCATATCTAACATAACTCCCGAAGAATTACCTGATTTTAACGAAGTATTACATAATGTTAAAATTCTCGAAATAAAACAAAATCAAAAAAAATTACGTATGGGGCAATTAAAAGGAAATAAATTTAAAATAAATATTAGAAATACAAACAACCCCTCAGAAGATAAGGCGATTGCAGAAAATGTATTAGAATCATTAAAAATAACTGGTGTTCCAAATTATTATGGGTATCAACGTTTTGGGGAAGTTAGATCAACAACTCACTTAGTTGGAAAATGTTTAGTAGAAGGGGATATTCAAAAAGCAGTAAATACCTATATTGGAAATCCTAATGAAGGCGAACATAATCAACCTTATGAAGCAAGAAAACTCTATGATGAAGGAAAATTAGAAGAAGCTTATAATCTAATGCCTAAAAGTATGAGATACGAAAAATCAATGATAAAAGAATTAATGATTTCAAAAAAGAAACATAATGAACTCGTAGAAAAAGATTACATACGAGCAATTGAATCACTACCAAAACCATTAAAAAGAATGTTTGTAAATGCCTACGAATCTTATTTATTTAACAAAATAGTTAATGAACGAGCAAAAATAGGAATAAACAAATATTTCGAAGGGGACATCATAATTGACTCAGAAGAACGATGGGTACATGAAATAAATGAAGATACAATCCAAGAAGACATAGACAATTTCACATTAAATCCAACAGCACCACTTTTGGGATCTAAAGTTCCATTGGCTGAAGGTCCACAAGGAGAAATAGAAAGAAATGTCATAAAAAATGAAAAAATAGTTAAAGAATCATTTGCATGTCCAAAAACGCCTAAACTAGGAAGTCATGGTGTAAGAAGAAGTCTTAGGTTTAAAATCGAGGACACTCATGTAGAGCAAATTGATGATGGAATATCAGTAGAATTCTTTATACCACGAGGATGTTATGCAACAGCAGTATTACGTGAAATAATGAAAAAAAATGTATAAAAAAAAATAATTCTTTAAATATGAATATTTTTTTTATTCATCCTTTAAAATCTCAGGAGTATACCTTTTTAATAATAAAGATAAAGTAATGACAGTAACACTACTTAAAGCCATAGCAAAAGCACTGTACTCTGGTCTAAATAATATATTATACGGTATTAAAATTCCAGCAGCTACAGGAATTAATATAATATTATATGCAAAAGCCCAGAAAAGATTCAATTTAACTCTAGACATGGTTTTTTTACTTATCTGAATACCTGCAACAGCATTTAATAAGTCACCATTAACTAAAATCACATCACCTGCTTCTATAGCTACATCAGTACCAGTACCAATAGCAATTCCAACATTTGATTTAGTTAATGAAGGAGCATCATTAATTCCATCTCCAACAAAAGAAACTATTTTTCCTTTAGCTTGTAATTCTTTTACATAATCTAACTTACCTTGAGGCAACACTTCTGAAACCACATCAGTTATACCAACTTTTTCAGCAATCTTTTTAGAAGTATTTTCATTATCTCCTGTTACCATCGAAGTTTCAATATTCATATTATGAAGTTCATTAATGGCCTTGATACTATTAACTTTAACAGTATCCTCTACTGAAATTATTGCAAGAACTACATCACTTGCTAAGATAATACTTGTTCTTAATTCAAGTTCTTCATTTTTTAAATCATTAAGAATATTCTCTGAAACTACAATATTATTATCATATATCAATTTTTTATTACCAAGATAATACATTTTGTTATTTATACTTCCCTTAACACCTTTTCCTGAAATATTTTCAAAATTATCCACATCATACAATGAATACAATTTCTTATCTTCATTATTAAATAATGCTGAGGATATAGGGTGTTGTGAATATTGTTCGATTGAACGAGCTAAAAGCATAATCTCTTCATCACTTTTATCAGAATAATTAATTACTTTACTTAAAACAGGTTGACCAACAGTAATTGTACCTGTTTTATCCAATAAAACATGATTAATCTTATCAGACACCTCTAATGTTTCACCATCTTTAATCAGAATTCCATATTTTGCAGCTAATCCTACCCCTACGGTCAAAGCTGTAGGAATTGCAAGACCTAATGCACAAGGACAAGCGACTACCACTACTGATATGAAAATACTTAAACTGAATAAAAAGTCCTGTCCCAAAAGCACATACCATACAATGAATGATATTATGGCAATTATCAAAATTACAGGAATAAAATATGTTATAACTTTATCTGCTAATTTCTGAATAGGTGGATTTGAATTCTGTGCTTCTTGAACCATTGAAATTATCTGGGATAAAACTGTTTTTTCACTCGTATTTGTTACTTTGAATTTAAATGTTCCATCTTTATTAATTGAACCTCCTATAACATTTGAAGAAACTTCTTTTTGTATAGGTTTAGATTCTCCAGTAACTAATGATTCGTCCACATAACTTTTTCCTTCTATGATGACTCCATCAAGAGGTATTTTTTCTCCAGGTTTAACTATGATAATGTTTCCTTTTAAAACTTCATTAATGGGAACTTTTTGTTGAATACTTTTTCCATCAATAAATTTTTCTACAGTAGCGTCAGTTGCTTTAAGTTCTACTAATTTCTTAATAGAATCTGAAGTTTTACTTTTGGCCCTATCTTCTAAGAATTTACCTAACATTAAAAAAGATCCTAACATAATACTGGTATCGTATAACATAAAATGGTTATTTCCCAGTAAATTAAAGGTACTTAATACACTAACAACAAAGGATACACTTATACCTAAAGAATACATTACATCCATATTTAAATTTTTATGTCTTAAGGAGTTTATTCCTGATTTTAAAATAGGGTAAGATACATAAACAAATGGTAATATGGATATGGCTAACAATATAAATGAATGATGAATACCTAAATTGAAATTTCCAAACATTAATATCATTAAAAGTGCTGAAAAAAAGAATCCAACTACAATGCGATATATTTTTTTTCTTTGATTTTCTTCGTGTTTTTTCTCTAAAATATCGTTGTTTATTGAATTATTGTCATGAATACCCATATATTCGTAACCTATGGTATTAATCCTGTCTCCAACATCGTCTATACTAACCACTTTTGGATTATATAGTACATCAGCTGTTTCAGAGACAAGATTAACATGGGTTGAATAAACTCCGGGCATTTTTGATACTGCGGAGGTTACAGCGCGTGAACACATTACACATGTCATTCCTGCAACATTTATGGTTTTTTTTTAATAGTTGCTGGGAATCCTATAGTATCTAATGAACTTATTATCTCTTCAACATCAAAGTTTTCATCATCATATTCAACTTTGACTTCTTTAGTATCAAGATCTGTTTCTACATTAGTCACGGATTCATTAGAAGTTAATGTTTTTGTAATAGTGTTTACGCAAGCATTACAATGCATATCTTCAACAATAAAAATATCTTCTTTACTCATGCATTTAGCTCCTATATTTTCTTGATATGTAATAATTATATTAAAAACATTAATATATATTTTGGTAATTTTTTTAAAAAAAAGAAAAAGAATTAATTTAAGGAGATTATGGAATTATCTGCATCCACAGTAATTTTATCGTTTGTTTTAACATAATTGATTATATCTACTTCAGGATTATCAACCATAGGGATTTTGGAGATTATTGCACCAATAGCAATAATTGGTTCTGCATGTTGGCAAATAATTGCTTTAGGTGCTGTTTTATTTTTTGCCATTTGATAAATAACATAGGAACCAACAGTAGATCCTTTTCCGGAGGGAATAACTAATATTTTATCAGTTATGCACTGATTATATAATTCATGTTTTTTATCAATTACTATTCCTGTATTTGGATCCACTCCTCCTAAAAAGCTTATTGGATCTTTTGTTACTAATAATTCGCCACTATTTTTTCCTTTAGAGATCATCCTACATTTAATATCTTCTGACATGTTATGCTCCTTATAATAACCCTTCTGATCTGATTAAATCAATAAAAGTTTTTGCTTCGCCATTTGAAGATTCTTTAGATTCTGTTTTTGTTTCTTTTGGTGTTTCGGTTTTTTCTTGTTTTGGTGTTTCTGTTGGG
>CAMNFZ010000023.1 GCA_946537725.1 uncultured Methanosphaera sp. | reverse complement strand
TCATTTCGGCCTTTCGAGCCGAAGACTCGGGTTCGAATCCCGGTCGGAGCATTTTCTAGAATCATATTATTTAACAATTTATCATTATAACATTGAGTTCTAGATTGTATTAGCAAATACAACATTCCTATATATAAAGTATGCGGAAATATTTTATATGCGGGGGTGCCCGAGCTGGCCAAAGGGGACAGGCTTAGGACCTGTTGGCGTAGGCCTCCCAGGGTTCGAATCCCTGCTCCCGCACTCAAGAAGGGATGATAATTATGCCGGAGTAGGATAGTGGTTATTCTTCAGGACTGTGGATCCTGTGACTCGGGTTCGATTCTCGGCTCCGGCCCCATTTTAAAAAAGATAATAAAATTATTTTTTTAGTAAGTTGCTCCGATAGTGTAGTCCGGCCAATCATTTCGGCCTTTCGAGCCGAAGACTCGGGTTCGAATCCCGGTCGGAGCATTTACATTTATAATACTATTTTTAAAAAGTACTTAATCAAATTTCTAATAAAAAAAAAAGAGAATATATTAGATTTGTTTCATAAATCTATTTTTGATTTTAGAAGGTGATAAATCAATGATAGGTGCATCACTATTTCCTGGTTTAACTTTCACATGTAAAAAAACAGGACCTTCCTTATCAACATAATCATTCATATTTAAATTATCCGTACTATTTCTTGCATCAATATAATAAACTTCTTTAAATCCAATACTTTTAGCAATATCAGATAAGTTTACCTTTGAAGCATAAGTCTCCTGGGAACCTGTAGATCCATAAGCCTCATTGTCTATTAAAGCAATAATTAAATTATGAGGATTTTGAGCAAAAACAGTAATAAGCTCACCAAAATTCATTAATAAAGAACCATCACCATCAATAACAATTACTTTACGATCATCATCTTTTTCTTCTAAAGCTAATGATAAACCCAGACCAATTGGAGTAGCCATACCCATAGAACCAGACATATAAAAAGTATTTTTTCTATCTTTAATACCAAATAATTCTCTTGACGGAAAACCAATATTAGATATGATAAATTCATCATCAATAGTTTCAACTATTCGTTTTATAGCATCAAATCTTTTCATTAGAAACACTCCTTGACCAATAATTAATATCAAATAACAAAGCTATAGGTTCTTCAGAAATATATGATAAATCCCATGCTTTTTTAACAATTTCTCTAGACTCATTAGGGTCATCAACTTTATAATAATTAATATCCAAACTATCAAGAACTTTAGTAGTAGCTTTACTCATAGGTATTTGTCCATAAACACCTTCACCAAAAGTTCCTCTATGGCTTATAATCATCAATATAGGAAAATTATATAATTTTACTAAAGATGCTAAAACATTTACACTATTTCCTAATCCAGAATTTTGCATTAATATTGCTGGTTTCATACCGCCCATATATGCTCCGGCACAAATTCCAAAACCTTCTTCTTCTCGTGTAACTGGAACATGTTTAATTTCTTTGTCATCATTTACTAAATTAAGTAATTTCTTTAAGTTTGCACAGGGTACACTAACAATAAAATCAATACCTGCATCTTTTATTCCTTTATAAATTACATCTGTACTATCCAATTTTATCACCTAATGGCAGTATTATTTAATTACACTTTATTTATCATGGTATTTTAAAATTATGTAAAAAAAATAGAATAAATTATGGGGAGGGGAGTTAGAGTTTATTTTTTAATTATTCTTCAAAGTATGAAGTAATATCTAAATCTTTTGCTTCTGCAATTTCAATTAATTGATTATATAATGTTTCATCTACTGTAATACCTTCTTCCATGAATTTGTTCATGTTTTCTATTTCACGATCTCCTGGTATTACTCCATTTTCTTCTCTTATTTCTCTTACAAATTGATCAACATAGAATTTGAATTGCATTGAACCAGCAAAGTGTTCAGGGTCTATTGCTATTAACAAGTCTCCTTTTGTACACATTTTATCTGGTGTTGCGGTTCCTTGTACTTCTACTCCACAAGCTGCACTTACTAATGGTCCTGCTAATAATTCAAACATGAATGCTAGTGCATATCCTTTAAATCCACCGAATGGTAATATTGATCCTTCAAGTCCTTCTGATGGGTCTGTTGTTGGTTTTCCATCTTTGTCTAATGCTAAACCTTCTGGTATTGGTTCTCCTTTTCTTTTTGATTCTAGTAGTTTTCCTCTTGCGGTTATACTTGTTGCCATGTCTACACAGATGTAATTATGTATGTCATCTGTTGGGATACTTATTGTTATTGGGTTGGTTCCAAGTAATGCTTTTTTTCCTCCAAATGGTGCCATTGCAGGTTCTGTGTTGGATATAACTATTCCTATCATGTCTTGTACTGATGCTTGGTCTGAATAGTATCCTGCAATTCCATAATGGTTGCTGTCGTGTATACCTACTACTCCTATTCCATTTTTGCTTGCTTTTTCTATTGCTAAATCCATTGCTTTTACTGTTACGTAGTGTCCAAATTTGTGGTTTCCATTTATCATTGCGGATGATTCGGTTTCTTTTTCTATTTCGTAGTCACCTTCAAGTTTTATGGTTCCTGCTTGTATGCTTTTTATGTATTGTGGGAATCTTCCAAGTCCGTGTGTTGAGAATCCTTTTAAGTCTCCATCTGTTATTACATCTGCGACTATTGTTGCTTCTATGTCTTTTACATTGTATGCTTTTAGTATTGTGCTGATTAATTCTCTTTCATTATCTATGCTGATCTTCATATTCTTTTTCTCCTATAATTCTATGTTTTCTCCTCTTGCAGTAATTATTACTTTATTTTCTGGGTCTTCTTTTACTTCTCCGATTATTGTGGTGTTGTGGTATTTGTTTAGTATTTCTAATGCTTTTTCTTTATATTCTTTGTTTAGTATTACGCAGAATCCTATTCCCATGTTAAATACATGGTACATTTCTTTACTTTCTATTCCTGTGTCTTGTATTGCTTGGAATATTGGTAATGTTTCTGGTAGTTCTGTTATGTAGTAACTCATGTTGTCGTTTAGTCTTTTGAGGTTGCTGAATCCTCCTCCTGTTATGTGTCCGAGTCCGTGTACTTCTATGTCTGTGTTTAGTAGTTCCATTATTGGGTCTACGTATATTATTGTTGGTTCTAGTAGTGCTTTTCCTACTGTTGTTGTTTTGTCTGTTGGTAGTTCGTCGTCTACTTTTAGGTTTGCGATGTCTAGTAATGATTTTCTTGCTAGGCTTAGTCCGTTACTGTGAACTCCGCTGCTGCTTATTCCTATGATTATGTCTCCGTCTTGGATTTGGGTTCCTGTTATGATTTTGTCTTTGTCTACGGTTCCTATTCCTGTTCCGGCTAAATCGAAGTCTTTTATTATTTTTGGTAGTGATGCTGTTTCTCCACCGATCATGGCTATTTTTGCTTGTTGACATCCCGTTTTTAGGCCTTTGCCTATTTGGCTTGCTATTTCTGGGTCTGGTTCTTCTACTGCTAAGTAGTCTACCATTGCTATTGGTTCTGCTCCTACACATAGGATGTCGTTTACTACCATTGCTATGCAGTCTATTCCTACTGTGTCGAATTTGTTCATTAGGTTTGCTATTAGTATTTTACTTCCGACTCCGTCGGTACTCATTGCTATGGCTTTTGTACCAAAATCTACTAGGGCTGCAAAGTGTCCTGTGTTTTTGATTATGTTTCTATATTCTAATGTTTCTGATAGTTCTCCTGTTAATGCTTTAACAGTTTTTTCTTCTAAACTTATATCTACGCCTGCTTCGGAATAAGTGACCATTTTTTCACCTGTTATTTTTTTAGAGTTATTGATAAGATTTTTTTTATTTTATTTATATTATTATTATATTTGTTTTTTATAAATTTAATACTTTGAGTTAATTTTTTTTTTTAAAAATAGTTTGGGTGTGGGGGGTGATGTTTATTGGAGTCTTGTTGTTTCAAGGTTCATTGGTGTTTTTGTTTCGATTTTGTATGATCTGTATATACTACTTGCCAGGTCTAGTGCTTTGTATGCATCTCCGTGACATACTAATATTTTGTCTGGTTTTGGTGCTAGTCTTCTTACATATTCCATTAGTTGTTTACGATCGCTGTGTCCACTGAATCCGTCTATTGTGGTTACATCGAGGTTTATGTGGTATAATCTTGTTACTCCATCATCATCTAATGGTGCTTCTTTGTGTCCTCTTTGTATTCTTCTTCCTAGGGATCCTTCTGATTGGTATCCTACGAATATTATGCTGTTTTTTTCGTCTTCACATAGCATCTTGAAGTATTCTACGGAGTTTCCTCCGGTTAGCATACCTGATGTTGATAGGATTACGCATGGTTCTTTGCTGTCTATTAGTTTTCTTCTTTGTTCGTTGTTTGTTACTTTTTTGAATACTTCTGATGTGAATGGGTTTTTGCCTATGTGGAATATTTGGTCTCTTAGGTCGTTACTTAGGAATTCTGGGTGTGCTGTGTGTATTGCTGTTGCTTCCCATATCATTCCGTCTATGTATACTGGTACGTCTTTTAGTATTCCGTGGTTTATGTATTCTTCTAGTACGATCATTATTTCTTGTGCTCTTCCTACTGCGAATACTGGTATGAGTACTTTTCCTCCGTTGTTGAGTGTTCCGTAGATGCTTTTTATTAGTTCTTTTTCTGCTGTGTTTCTGGTTGGGGTTACGTCTTCGTGTCCTCCGTAGGTACTTTCCATTACCATTGATTCTATTCTTGGGAATCTTGTTACGGATGGTTCGAGTAGTCTGCTTTTTTCGTTTTTGAAGTCTCCGGTGTATACGAAGTTGTGTTTTCCGTCTCCTATGTGGAGGTGTGCCATTGCTGATCCTACGATGTGTCCTGCATTGTGTAGGGTTAGTCTTATGTCTGGTGATATGTCTGTTACTTCTCCGTAGTCTAGTGTTATTGTTCTTTTTATTGTTTCTTTTACGTCTTTTATGTTGAATGGTAGTGGTTTGTCTTCTCTGTGGGATATGTCTATGTGGTCTTGTTGTAGTAGTGTCATCATGTCTCTTGTTGGTGTTGTACAGTATGTTGGTCCTTCGTATCCGTAGTGGTATAGGTATGGTACGAATCCTGTGTGGTCAAGGTGTGCGTGGGTTACTATGACTGCGTCTAGTGTGCTTAGGTTGAATTCTGGAACGTTTAGGTAGGGGAATGCTGTTTTTTCGTCTACTCCTGCTACGTTTACTCCACAGTCTAGGATTACTTTACTGTTTGGTGTTTGTAGGAATAGGCAGGATCTTCCTACTTCTCTGAATCCTCCTAGGGATGTTAGTCTCACCCAGTCGTTGTCGAATCGTGCTTCTCTGTGTATTTTTTTTCCTAGTTCTTGTAGGAATTCTTTTCTTTCTTTGCTGTTTCTTTTCATTGTGAGTCTTATTTTTTGCACGGTTTCTGATGCTACGGGTGGTGTTCTTAGTATTTTTGGTGCCCATCCTGTTTGTTTTACAATTTCACGTGAGGTGGTTCCATATTTTCCTATTACTAGTCCTGGTTTTTTGGATTCTATTATTACTTCGTTTGTTACTTCGTCGAATGATATGTCTGTTATTTCTGCTTCTACTGGTACGATTTCTTCTATTTTGGTTATTGTTTCGTGGGGTTCTAATAGAACGGATTTATCTGATCTTATAATTATTCTTTTTCTTATGTCTTTTGCCAGGTCTCTTATTAAGCTTCCGTTGTCTTTGATTATTTCGGGATTTTTTGTGTATATAACGATTTCTGGTCCTTCGAATTCAACTTTTGCTAGTTTAATTTGTTCAGGTAAACGTTCAATTATTCTATCTTTGATTTCGTCAATCATTGTCATATAATTTCCTCGTTTATTCTTTTAATCGTTGAAAGAATGTTTTTTGTAATTTTTGTGAAATTTATTAAATAATAATTAGTTAACAATTTGTTTTTATTATTAAATTGTTTTTTTATGTGTTTATTTTAATTCATTAATAAAAAGTGTTTTAATGTGTAATGTTTATTTTTTTGTTTTTTCATTATCTTGTTAATGGTTAATGAATTAGAAATAAGTTTTTTTTTATTGACTTTCGTTTTAGTCATACTAAAAATTAGTTTAAAAATAACTATTTATTTTTTTGTTTTTTGTTATATATATAGGTTGGTTTTTTGTAAAAAAAAAGATAGTGTTGAAGGATATTATTTTTACATATCCTCTTTTATTGTGTTTATCTCTTCAGGTGTGTATATTTTCATTCCTTCTTGGGTGATGGTTGCTAGTCTGTAACCGTTTCCACTGTATACGTCTCTTTCCATTGCTGAGGTTATTGCTTTTATTGCTACTTTTTTTCCTTCTTCTACTGTTAGGTCTTCTGTGTATCTGTCTTCTAGTACTCCGAAGGCATATGGTGATCCTGATCCGGTGGATGTGCATTTGTCTTGCATGTAACTTCCACTTGGGTCTAGTGAGTATAGTTTTGCTCCGTCTTTGTCTACACCACCTATTATTGTTTGTACGTAGTATGGTCCTGTTTTTAGGATATTGCTTGTTAGTACTGCTACTGCATCAATGGACATGTCTTTTTCATTTTTTAATTTGTATAGTGATATTTCTGCTTTTATGACGTCCATTAGTGATTGTGCGTGTGATACTGTTCCTGCTATTGTTGCTCCTATTTTGTCGTCTAGTTGGAATAGTTTATCTGCTCCTTTGTTTGCTACTAAACTTCCCATTGTTGCTCTTGTTTCGGTTGCTATTACTACTCCGTCTTTGCATACAAAGCCTACTGTTGTTGTTCCTTTTACGTCTTTGTCTGTTGGTTTCATGTTTTACCTCCATTTTTATATTATTATGATTTTTTAATTAAATTGTTTTTTTTTATTTTTTTTTATTTTTTTGTGATTATAATATTATTATATTTGTTTTATATTATATAACCTTTGGTAATTAAAATAATATTTTTTTCTTTTTCTTAATGTATCTTTTAATTGAACTCTATTTATTTAAAAATTAAAATTTGTATGGCTGTATATTGTACTAATAATATAATTAACTATTTTAAACAAGTGGTATTATTGTTAATAAAGATTCCTGTTAGTGATGATATATGATTGATGTTGTTGTCTATATATAACAGTGATGAGTCAAAATAAAAAAATTATGATTACAATCTGGGTTAAATGTTTGGAATATATTCTACAGTAGAACTAATTATATATGCTCAAATAAAATGGTGTATTGTATATTGGGAGGTTAGTTTCTTAATTTGTTTCTATTATTTAATTATTTGAAATGGGGTGTCATGTTTTTATTAAGTTTAATATTTTTTTTTGTTTTTAGTATGTAATTATATAATTGTGGTAAAAATTTTATTCATTTTTTTTACCACGTTTTGCCATATATTCTCTTCCTTTTTTTATACCGTATCCTGCCATTGCACCACCTACTATTATATTTGTCCCTGTTAATAATGGTTTAATTTTCATGGCTTTAGTTCCTGTTTGGAATATTTTTGATATTAAATCATATTTGTCTTTAACTTCTTTTGCTAGTTCTACTGAATCTTTAATTTTATTGTTTTTTTGTTTTTGTTTTTTTGTTTTATGTTGTATTGCTGATTTTCTTATTTTGTCATATTTTTTTCTTTTTTTGTCATTGGATAAGACTGTAAATGCATCTTCTATTATTTTTGTGTGTATGTCTGATTTTTTATTTTTTTGTGTTGATATTTTTTTGTATGCATTTTTTATATCTTTTTTATTTGCATTTGTACTGATTTTTAATATTTTGTAGTAGTCTGGTAAATATTTGACCATGTTTTTCACCTTTATTATTATTTTATTTTTTGATAATAGTATATTTATTTGTAAATTAATTAAAGATAAATTAATATTTTGTAATTTTGATTTAAATTTTTTCTTTTATTTTTTGTTTTAGTTCTTGTGGTTTTTGAGATATATTGTTATTTTATTTTTTTTTAATTATTTTAAACATTTTTTATTTTTTTTGATATTTTTTTGTATTTTTTTCATTTTTTATTTTTGTACTTTTTTTTAGAATTTTAATGCTCAAATAGTGAATTTTTGTATTATTTTGTTCACATTTTATGAATAAGAATTCTCTTTTAATAACACTTATTGTGAATATTTTTCTCCTAAATAACACTTTTTAGGAACTGTTAAAATCCTTATTTTCTATTATAAAACAATTATTTGCTCTTTATTTTAATAATAAATTATTATTACACATTTATTCATTCAATACTCCTTTATCTGTTCTTTTTAATAATTTTTCCAAAATAAGTTATTTACACATAATACCTCTAATAAACAATCAATCAGGACTCATTTTTAAAATTTAAACTTGTAAAAACTTGTTTATATTTATAATGTCAGTATAGACTAAAAATAACAATTTTATCCATATTATCACAGTATTTCACGATATAAAAATTCTTTAATTATTTAAAAATATTTTTTTGTATATTTTACTACAAATATAATGATATTTTTTTCATAAAAAACACTAAATACTTAAAAAATATAACTGGATATAATAAAAAAAATACCAAAGATAATAATTATTTTTTTCAATTATATGTTGAATATTTTTATACTAGTACAAAAATATTATAATGTAATTAATAAAAAAATTTTTTAAAATTATAAAATAACAAATATACAAGTTATACAAAAAATTTTTATACAATCGTTTAATTATGATTGGGAGATTTGGCTATGCCAGTAAAAACTAAATATAATTCAGAAGTTGAAGATTTAAGCGAGGCGTGTAAAGATTATAAATTACATATTACTGTATTTATTTCTATTATACTAGCTCAATTCATAGGAATCAGAACGATTAACATCTCGGGAATATCAATAGTTCTCATGCCATTATTATACTCATTAATATTTGCAATAGCATTCTATCTTATCAAACCTATAAAATGGATTTCAAAAAAACAATCAGATAGATCAACAGCAATAATGATGCTACTTATAGGACCTCTATTAGCAAAACTTGCAATAGCTAGTGGAGAAAATATAGGAATCATATTTAATGCTGGAGCAGCAATTCTATTACAGGAAGTAGGAAATCTAGGAACAATATTTTTTGCATTACCAGTTGCATTACTTTTAGGATTTAAAAGAGAAGCAATAGGAATGACAAGTTCCATATGTCGAGAACCACAAATGGGAGTAGTAATAGATAAATTTGGATTTGCATCACCAGAAACTAAAGGTTTCTTCTCAGTATTTTTAATAGGAACAGTACTGGGAACACCATTCATAAGTTTACTGGTAAGTTTATTAGCTTATATAATTCCATTACACCCATTTGCCTATGGAATGGCATGTGGTATCGGAAGTGCCAGTATGAATGCGGCTGCAGTTTCATCATTATCTGCAATATATCCGCAGTTCACAGTCCAATTAGAAGCATTTAGTGGAATGGCAAATTTAATATCAATGGTAACTGGAATGTATGTATATATCTTTGTAGCATTACCATTAACTGAAAAACTATATAGCATACTAGAACCTATCTCAAATAAAATTTTGAATAGGAATGTACATTTAGATGGGGATACGAGTCAAAGTGAAAATTAATTTATCATTTAATACAATATTTCAATGGATTATAATATTACTAATATTTTCTATAATGGCAGCTGTGGGTAATTGGATAGGATTCCATTCCCCATTACAGGAAGCATTTATTGGAATGCTTATACTATGTGCAATATCAGTAATTGGATTACTAATTGAAAGGATAGTACCATTTAACGTTCCATCAATTTTATATATAAGTATACTAGCTTTGATAATAGCTTTACCTTGGTCTCCAATATCACAACCAATAATATATTATACTTCAAAAATTGATATTATCTCATTAACCACGATATTGTTAGCATATGCTGGAATCGGAATGGGTAAAGATCTAAAAGATTTCAAAAAGGTAGGACTTAGAGGTGTTTTAGTTACCTTCTTCGTTATTTTAGGAACATACATATCATCAGCATTTATTGCTCAAGCAGTTTTAGCATCTAGTGGTTTAATATAATCTCCTTTTCTTAAACTTTTTTTTCTTAAAAATATTCATTTATCTTCAATTAATTATATAAGAATAATAAAATAAATTTAGTAAAATAAATTTACACATAAAAAATAGTAACAATAAAAAAAAATGAGTAGGATGAATAAAAAAAAATAATTATTCATCTTTGTTAAAATATTTTGATTCTATTTCTTTAGCAATATCAAAGAAACCTTGAGCTGCCTTAGATTCAGGCTCGGATTTTACTATAGGTACTTCATATTTATCTGCTGATTCAGAAACTTGTGTTCTGAAAGGTAAATCACCTAAATAATCCACATCCATAGCTTTAGCAAAGTCCTGTCCTTTACTTTCTCCAAATAAACTAATCTTTTCATCACAATGTGGGCATTCAAAATAAGACATATTTTCTACAAGTCCAATTTTTTCAATATTTAACATTCTAGTCATACCAACACATTTAACAACATCCTCTTCAGATACAGAACTTGGTGTTGTAACCATAACAGCCGCATCTAAATCAGGAATCATTTGAAGAACAGTTAATGGTTCGTCTCCGGTTCCAGGAGGGTTATCAAAAATCATAACATCTATATTTCCCCAAGCAACATCTGAAATTAACTGTTTAATAGCACCAGTTTTTTGAGGACCTCTCCATATGATTGGAGAACCATTACTTTCTATAAGAAATGCCATTGATGCAACAAGTAATCCATCATCCGTTTCAACAGGTACAAGTTTGTTTCCTTTTACACTTAGTGATTCACTTTCTATTCCTAACATTTTTGGAACATTCGGTCCGTGAATATCCACATCATATATAGCAGTTTTATAACCCATAGCATTGAATGCCTGAGCTAAATTAACAGCTACTGTTGACTTTCCAACACCACCTTTACCACTCATAACTGCAACTTTATATTTAATATTAGCAAGATTACGGGTGATATTAATATTTTGTTCCATAATTGCTTTTTTATCTTCATCAGATAAATTTCCACCATGTTCGTGTGCCATGATATTACTCCTATAATTTAAATTTAATCTATTATCTATGATTAAATATATTCAAAGCATGTATAATAAAATTTAGTATAATTTTTTAAAAAAAGATATTTTAGGGAGAGAGTTAGTAAAGTGAAGTTTCAGGCAATATTTTAACTAATATATGGTCATACATTTTAGATTTCTTAATTTCAGCAATATCTCCTAAACGATATCCTTCAACTTCTACTTCAGCAATTTCCTCATGGAACTCATCGAAAGGCAATTTAACACGCACACCATCAAGTTGACTAACAAGTGCCATTGGTGAGTTAATATGTGCAACTTCATCCACACTTCGTTCAATTGCAATCTTAGCAATAATAGGTGATATAATTAATGGATCATCATTAAGATCTTCTTTTTGTTTTGCAATAATATCCTCAGATATTTTCACCAATTTTCTTAATGCACGAATATTTTCTCCACGTTTTAATCTTCTAGGAATTCTTCCAAATCCAGAAACATATGCATTAGCGTTTATTTCCTCAGCATCTAACTCAGGACTTCCAACAACAATAACGGGAATATCAATATCTTCAAACAAATGAGTTTTTTTACGAATACAATCTTCAAAACTACCTAACGAAAATATAGCAAGATCATGTTCTTCTATCAGATCTTTTTCTGGCTTACTTATCTGTGAAATACCTTTACCTGCCCCTCTTGCCAAACCAATCATATTAGTTTTTGTCCCATATCTTCTTAAATATTCTGCAATATCACATGCAGCATGAGGAAGATGTTGTCTAGCCAGTGTCGGTGATACAACAGCAATCTCAGTACTTGCTAATGGAGATAGTTCAACATCTCCCAACAACTCTTTAGCCTTTATTTCTACTTTATCCACATCTTCTGAAGGTATTGCAAGTGTCAATGTAATATCTAACTGTGATTCATTTTTTTGTAAAATAAACCCACCTAAATCTTCAATCAATTCTTCAATTTCATAATTCTTGTGAATACCACCAGTATAAGTCATTGTTTCATACATAATTCTCTCTCCAAATATTCATATCTTTCATTAATCCTATCTATAATGTTAATTGAAACATTTTTATGTGATGGAATTATTATTAAATTTTCTCCTGTTACAGTATCTTCTAAATAATCAGGACATACAACATAATCATAATCAGTATCATTTAAACTAAAACCCATATCAGAAACTGTTTCTTTAAGGAAATTGCTGTACACTTTTACACTGATTTTCTGTCTTTCAAATTTTTTATCAGAATTTTCCTTAATAAGCTTTTGTATTAATTCAATCTTTTCATAGTTAACACTTGAATTAAACTTTTCACTAATTGTTAATATACTCTCATATATCTGCATATAAGTATTTAATTTAATGGATATTTTAGGAACATCCGATTTTGTTTCTGATAACAAAATAGCTATATCTGCATTTTTTATATTGTCAGGTCTAACAACTTCATAATTTGTTAAGCCGGCAATCTTCAAAACATCTTCACACATGGGTGTAGTAATTATTCTCATAATATCATTAAACTCTCTAGTTGATAATTAATTATATTAATATTAATAAAAGTGTTTTTCTATAGAATTTAAAAATAAGGATAATTGAAATAATACCAATTACATAATAATTATATAACAACATAACTTTGTATACTATTTAAATATCTAATAATAAAATAAGAAATTTATATTATTAAATGAGTTGTAATATATCACTAATCAATAAATAACATAACAACATATAAAATAATTTCATAAGAAAATAATAATACACAATTATTACATCTCAATTATTAAATGGTAAATAATAGTAATTAACAAGTGATAAAATGAATGAAATAAACCCAATTGATCAAAAAAAAGAATACAAACAACCACCAATAACCAAGGTCTACCCAAAAATAGAACAATCAGAAATTCCATTAGAACAACAAGATAATACAATAAATAACGAAAACGAAGAAGAAAACATAAACATTGAAGAACCAGAAATAATAGAACCCATACGCGAAGCATCCTTAGAAATAGTTGGAACAGCACACATATCAGAAAAAAGTGTAAACACAGTAAAAGAAACAATATACGAAAAAAGACCAGAAATAGTAGCAATCGAATTAGATGTTGGAAGATATCAAACACTTGTTAATGAAAGTTATGGAATAAAACAGGAAGAAAAATTTGATTTAAAAACATTATTAAAATCAAATAATTTAATAGTAACACTTGTAAGTACATTCCTGGCACATACACAAAGAAAAATGGGAAAGGATGTCGGAGTAAAACCAGGTTCCGAAATGTTGGAAGCAGCAAAAATAGCTAAAGAAGTCAATGCAGAAATAGCACTAATAGATCGTAACATTCAAATAACATTAAAACGAACAATCAAAGGAATGACCTTAAAAGAAAAATTAACATTTGTATGGGAACTAATCACATCCTATCTTTCTGGAGACGATGAAGAAGAAGGATCATTCGAAGAAGAAATAGAAAGATTAAAACAAGAAGACACAATACAAGAAGTAATGGGATACTTTAAAGAAGCATCACCTGGAGGATACAATGCATTAGTACATGAAAGAGATGCATACATGGCCTATAATTTAAAAAGTCTCGAAGACAAGAATGTAGTTGCAGTAGTTGGGGCAGGACATAAACAAGGTATAGAGACTTTCCTTGAAAATCCGGAAACAATACCATCAATAGAATCTTTAAGTTATGTTAAAGAATCACGATTTTCAATAATTAAAATAATAATCTACTTAATCCCATTAATCTTCATATTAATATTCATAATAGCATTTTTTCAGGGTATTGATATACAAGGGGGTTTAATTAATTATATTATATTCGCTGGTGGTGGAGCTTTCCTAGGTTCATTATTGTCCGGTTCAAAAATACAATCTGCATTAGTTGCATTAATAGTGGCACCAATCACAGTAATACATCCATTACTTGCAGCAGGATGGTTTTCAGGATTGGTTGAAGGTAAATTAAGGAAAGTCGGATTTGATGACCTTCACGAATTAGCCGATTTTGAATCATTCAGGGACTTATGGCATAACAAATTATTTAGAGTTATACTGGTAGTTATAGGAACAAACCTGGGCTGTACAATAGGCGTATTAATAACAATAAACAATGTATTTTTACCTTACTTACATGCAATATTCGGAATATAAAGGTGATATAAATGTCATATTTAATATATAGATGTGATTGTGGAAGAGTACTATACTCAAAAGAAGGAACAAAAACAAAAAAATGCACATGCGGAAAAACATTGAATGTCAGAAAAAGAAGAATACTGAAAATAGCAGATTCAATCGATCTAGCTATCCAGGCAGTTCAGGATATGCAGGAAGAAATATATGGCGGTTCAATTTTTAAAACTGCCGATCAACTATAACACTTTTTTTTTAATTTCTTCACTAATTTCACAAGCCTTACAAGGACTTTTTGCAGTAGGCTGTCCACAAAATTCACAAGAATTTAAACTAACCTGTTCCTGCTTAACATTAAATGTTTTCATAAATGATTTAAAAATATTATTTTTAGTTCCCTTTTCTTCTTCCTCAATTTTATTTAATAAAGATTTAACATCACTACGAAGTGAAGTAACAGAGTAAGGACATTCTTCATCATGTATTGGAATATTATTAATCACACACCAAATACCAACATCTTTTTCAGGAAGTTTCCATAATGGCTTTATACGAGGAACCATATTTTCATGAATTTTATCTAATTTCGGACCAAACTTAGGAAATTTATTCTGATCATTACGTGCAAAAGTCATAAGAAATGATTGTATCTCATCATCCATATTATGTCCAGTAGCTATTTTATCACAATTATGTTCATCCGAAATCTTATTTAACAAATATCTTCTATAAATACCACAGGGCATACACGTACTTTTATAGAAATCATGAATTTCATCTAAAGAATGCTCCCACTGATTCTTAAAAGAGTGTATAGTTAATGGAATATTAAGTTTTTCACAATTTTTTTTAGCAGTTTTAATACCTTCCTCACGATAACCTGCAATTCCCTCATCAATACAAACTGCTTCAATATCAAAATCCAAATTATTCATAATTTTGTAAGAATGAATCATATGTAATGTTAATATGCTGTCTTTTCCTCCAGAAACACCAATCATAATTTTGTCATCATTTTCAATAAGATCATATTTCCGAATAGTGTCAAACACATTTTCTCTAACATAATTATTAAACGATTCTTTTTCAATTTTCATAATAACAAGTTTCCTAAAAAAATAGTAAAAAAAATAATTAAAATAGGGGATTGAAGAAATTTATAATAATTTTTCAGAACCTTTTTTAACAGTTTCAATAATAGTGTCTAATTCCTCAGTAGTTAATGATGGATGTACTGGTAAGGAAATCACTTGACTAGCAGCTAATTCAGCTTCAGGACAGTTTCCTGTAATGCCCATATTCTGGTAGTAAGGCTGTTTATATAATACGATAGGATAATGTACTCCTGTACCTATTTCATTATCTGTAAGGAACTGTCTGAAAGCATCTCTATCTTTTGAAACTCTTATAGTGTATTGATGGAATACATGAGTAACATTTTCATCTACTTTTGGTGTGGTTATTCCTTTTACATCAGATAATCCTTCAGATAAATATTTGGCATTTTCATTTCTTTTCTTATTAAATTCATCAATATATTTTAATTGTACAAGACCAATACTTGCTGCAATATCAGTCATTCTGTAATTGTAACCAAGTAATGATTGTTCATATCTTTTACTTTCTCCGTGAGCACGCACCATACCTGCTTTTTCTGCTAAATCTTCATCATTAGTAGTTACCATTCCACCTTCACCGGTAGTCATGTTTTTAGTAGGATAAAAGCTGAAACAACCAAAGTCGCCAATACTTCCAATTTTTTTACCTTTGTATGTTGAGCCATGTGCTTGAGCAGCATCCTCAATGACTTTCAAATCATGTTTTTCAGCAATTTCAAGAATAGGATCCATATCGGCTGGCTGACCATATAAATGTACTGGGATGATTGCTTTAGTTTTTTCAGTAATTTGTTCTTCAATTTTTTCAGGATCTAAATTGAATGTTTCAGGATTTATATCGGAGTATACTGGTTTTGCATTTGAGTATAATATTGAATTTGAAGTTGCTGCAAATGTGAATGGTGTTGTAATAACTTCGTCCCCAGCTTCAATTCCTGATGCTACTATTGCTGTGTGTAATGCGGTTGTACCTGAACTTGTTGCAATACCATATTTTGATTCTGTATATTTTGCAAATTCTTCTTGAAACTCTTCTACTTTTGGTCCTTGTGCCAGCATTCCTGATTTAAGAACTTCTGTCACTGCTTCTATTTCTTCATCTTTAATAATTGGTTTTGCTATGTTTATCATTATAATATCCCCTTATTATATTCCTCTTTTTTTCTTGTTTGTATTAGAATATTTGAATATCAGTCATTAATTATTTAATATCTAATTTTTAGTTAATAGTTTTTATCATATTTTTTTGTTATTGATAACTTTAAAGTATATTAGCAATTTTTAGGATATATATAACTTAGTAATAATTTTAGGTTAATATTATTTTTAGGAGTTGAATTGATGGACACACATTTTATTGAAGAAGGTTTAGTCAAAATAGAAGTTCCCGATTTTGAAAAAGTTTCAGCTAAAGCACCAGTATTTTATAATCCTGTAATGGAATTAAATAGAGATATATCTGTTGTTGTATTGAATAGTTACAGAAAATCTTTGGATCATGACATAGTAATATTTGATGCATTTGGGGGAACAGGAATAAGGGGTGCAAGATATTCTAAAGAAATTCCTGGTGTAGAAAGAGTATTGGTTGGTGATGTTAATCCATTGGCAGTTGAAATTGCACGGAATAATATGCAACTAAATGGAATTACTAATGTTGATGTAGAAAAAAATGATGCTAATGTTTTACTTCAATCAAACAAGGGTCTGTTTGATGTTATTGATATAGATCCGTTTGGAACACCTTCTATGTTTACACAGTCAACAGCAATAAATATTCGTCCGGGTGGATTAATCTGTATTAGTGCTACGGATACTTCTGCATTGTGTGGTACATATCATGATCCATGTTTAAGAAAATATGGTGCAGAACCACAAAAAACTGAATATTGTCATGAAAACGGTATTAGAATTTTGCTTGCTTTTATTGCAAGAAATTTAGCTATAAATCAAAAGTATATGCATGTTTTGTTTTCACATAGTACTGAACATTATATGAGAATATATGCAACTATTAAACGTGGTGGTAAAAAAACAAATGAATCTCTAAAAAATATTGGATTTATTGCTCATTGTCCTCATTGTCTGCATAGGGAAACATTTTATGGATATGTTCCAACTGTCAAAGATATTTGTCCTTGTTGTGGTGAAAAATATATTGTTGCTGGTCCATTATGGTTGGGAAATATTTCAGATAAGGAGTTTATTCAAGAAATGATTGATACAACTGAGGATTTACATTTAAATAAAAAAGAGGAATTATTAAAATTATTCAATCAATGTTACGAGGAAGCAGAAGGTCCGATAACCTTTTATGATATTCATAAGATTTGTAAATCTTTAAAAATCAGTTCTCCAAAAATGAATGATGTTATTGATGAAATTAGAAACAGGGGTTATTTTATTTCAAGAACACATTTTAAATTAACTGGTATGAGGACGGATATGCCTTTGAATGAATTGAAAGATTTAATTATTAAAATAAAAGAAGAAAAATTAGGTAAGGATGTTTAGAATAGTAAAATTATTTACTATTCATAATTTAACATATTATGTGTGTAATAATATTGTAATTCAGATGCATGTTCTATTTCATATGCTCTGTATGGATTATTGAAGTATGGGAATATGGAACCAGTTGCTGCTTTCATGATTCCTCCGAAGTGTCCAAATTCTTTTGAACATACTTGGTAATATAATGGGAATCCACATCCTGGATTTATGAAAATACTACCTTCTCTTACTGTTCCATGCCAAACCATTGGAATTGGACCTTCTTGTCCTTGAGCTTTAGCCATCTCCAGAACTCTTGCCCATGCATCTTCAAAACTATCGTATATTTCACCATCTACTTTATAATCCCATTTATTGTCTGGAACTCCATTTATACCATAATCAAGTACTTGGTTCCAGTCAATATCAACTTGAGCTCCTGCTGTATCCATGAATGCCATTTCTATAATGTATACTTTTCCATTCATGAAATTTCGATAATTGGAACTACCGGCATAATGTAGTACTATGGCACATTTTGAATTTCTTTCTTCTGCATATTGTGCTAATAAGTTTGCATGCACATGTTCTGGGTACATATCTGGATTAGCTATTTTTACAAAAGCTAATCTACCTAACGGTTCAATATCATTTGAGGTTGCTGAGGTTGAAACATATAGTAAGCCTATCAATAAAAAAATGACTACTATAAAAGCAACGTACCATTTCATTATTTTTCACCCGTTTGTAAATTTTATTTATTATTATCTTAATATTTGTTTGTCTATTTTTTAATATTTTTTTATTTTTATAATATTTTTTATTTTTTTTATTGTAGGTTCATTTATAATTATAATGCGATTATTTTCATTTATTTTTGTATTTAACCTTTATTTAAGAATATTTTATAAATGTCTAAATGGGCTATTTATGTTTTTTTTATATTTTTTCATTAATAAATTACTAATAATTTGCAATATTTTTTATATTTTTTTATTTTTTTTATCAATTTAATCTAAAAAAAATTTTATAATAATTCCCATTTAATATTTCAATTTCAAAAGGTTTATATATAATTATTATTATAAATTACTTTATTAATTAATCATAATTATATTAAATTATATTTGGGGATAATATGGTACAAGATATGAAAGACTATAAGGTAGAACCAGAAAACATGACATTGTCTATGGATACATTAGATAAGAAAATTTTAGAATTATTAAGTGTGGATGGAAGAAAATCATACAGAAAAATATCGCGAGATTTGGGAGTATCCGTAGGAACTATTCACAATCGTGTAGATAAATTAACAAAATCCGGTATAATAAACAAATTTGTTCCAGTAATAGATCATGAAAAATTAGGTTATCATTTAACAGCAATAATAGGATTGGAAATTAAAGGTGGAACTGTAGCACATTTAATTGAAAAAGAACCTTTTAAAAATAATTTATTAGCAGTATATGATGTTACAGGTCAATTTGATGGAATACTCATCGCAAAATTCAAAAATACTTTTGAATTAAATAAATTCATAAAACAATTATTACAAGAAGATAATGTAACAAGAACATACACACAAACAGTTCTAAACATCGTTAAAGAGGAATTAAATTCTTCAATGATTGATTTTGAAGAATAATTATTCCAATTTTTTATTTTTTTTTCAAATTTTTTTAGCCACTCTTTTTT
>CAMNFZ010000022.1 GCA_946537725.1 uncultured Methanosphaera sp. | reverse complement strand
TATTGAAATTAATTATTTATATTATTTATATCAAATTTTCTAATATGAAAGAAAGAATTTTTGAGTTCTTTACAGAAAGTGGTAAAGTATTCTTAAACCCTGATGATTTATTTTATTTTAAAACAGAAGACCCTGATAAAAATGGAATAATATCATTAATTTTCTATAGTTTAATGCTAGCATTAGTTGTAGGAATAGCTATGGGTGATTTAGTAATTACTGCAGTCTTATTAGTTGCATCATTAATTCTTCCAATTGTATACATGTTTATACACACAATATTTGTATTCATATTTGCCAGATTACTTGGAGGTTCTGGTTCATTTATGAACACATTCAACTTAATGAGTTACTCTGGAGTATTGAATGTATTACTAATAGTTGCAATAGCATTAACAAAAATAAACCCGTTAATCTTAATTCCTGTAATAATATTAGTATACCTATGGAAAATGGTTCTGGAAATTATTGCAGTAAGTGAAGAACATAATTTAGGTTATGCAAAGGCATTTTTATCAACAAGAGGAATATCGTTAATAATTTTAATAATTGTATTAATTATATTGGGGTTGATTTAAATGGATGGTAGTAAAATAGCAGGTATTCTCATAGTTTTAGCTTTAATATTATCTATAGCATTTGTGGGATACAACACAGTAACAAAAGTCGCAGAAAAGAATGAAAAAATTGTAAAAACAATAGAAGTACTGGACGAATCTGAATTAAATCAATCAAATACCGGAGAAAATAGTTCAATACAGACAGTTAACTTGAATATTCATCAAAAAGTTGGATCGACACGTATAGTTTTCTCAGATAATTCATCGACTATATATAATATCACATCAAAGAATGAAGTAAATAAAACAAAAACAACAGTAACTAAACAACAAAATGGTTCTAATTTAGATGTGAACATAGACTCAGAAGATGCTCAAAACACTATCATATTAAGTAATAAATATAATTATAACATCACAGGAGATGTGATTTCTGGAGGATTTTCTACAAAATTATCTGAAAATGCTAAAGTTGATCAGCTAAACTTAAACATCACAGCTGGTGGAGTTGACATAACATTTAATGGTGGAAAATTAAATACATTTAATTCCAGAATAACAACAGGTGGATTAAATATATATGGAGAACCAAAAGGTGAAACAACTGTAAATTCAGAAATTGAAGTAGGTGGATTGAATCTTCAAGTAAATAAAACAATTGCAGATATTTTCAGTGAAATAGAAGTTGGTGGAATAAATCCAGGTAAATATCAGAAAATTGGACCTAATGAATACAAGGGTAACCAATTTGATTCTTCAGAAAACAAGTTTATAATTAATACTAAGATTAGAGTTGGTGGAGTTAACACTCAATCATTCTAATAACTCTTTTTTTTATATTTTATTTAAGTAAATTTATTTAGTTAAAATAATAATATTAAGATAATTGTCAATTTTTAAAAAGAAGTGTATAAGTGAATTTTTCACTTATAAGCGTTTTAGGAATTCGAGGATAAGTTTTACTGTGTCTTCTACATCTTTTACATTTACTACACTTATTGGTGTGTGGATGTATCTTGAACCTGAGGATAATGTTGCTGTTGCAATACCTTCACGAGTTAGGTGTATTGCTGTTGCATCGGTTGTACCACCGTCTCCGACTTCTACTTGGTATTCTATTCCTGCTGCTTCTGCTGCTTCTACTAATAGTTTTTTCATCATTGGATGAGTTAATAATCCTCTTCCACTGGCATCAGCAAATGAAATTACCGGTCCTTTTCCTGCTTTTACTGGTGCATCTTCTGGTTTTACTCCTGGGTGGTCACCTGCGATTGTTACATCTAATGCTATGGCCATGTCTGGGTTTAGTTTGAATGCTGATGTTCTTGCTCCTTTAAGTCCTACTTCTTCTTGTACTGTTCCTACACCATATACTGTTGCATCACAGTCTGTTTGTTTCATTACTTCTGCCATTACTGCACAACCTACACGGTTATCTAGTGCTTTTCCCATTACAAGATCGTTTAAGCATTCTTCGAAGTCTGTGTGGAATACTATTGCATCACCGATTGATACTAGACTTTCTGCTTGTTCTTTATCTTTGGCTCCTATGTCAATAAACATGTCTTTGTATGATATGATTTTTTTTGCTTCTTCTGCACTTGTGATGTGTGGTGGTTTTGAGCCTATGATTCCAGGTACTTCTCCTTTTTCTGTTTTAACATATACTTTTTGGTTTAATAGCATTTGGTCGTTTATTCCACCAATTTTTACGAATCTTAGGTATCCTTCGTCGTCAATGAAACTAACCATTAACCCGATTTCGTCCATGTGGGATGCTAACATTACGCTAGGTTTTCCTTCTTTTCCTTTATGTGTTGTTATGAGGTTGCCCATTACGTCTGTTTCCATTTCATCTACGTAGTCTTTTAGTTCTTCTTTTAGTATGTCACGTACTTCATCTTCAAATCCTGAGATACCACATGCTTCAGATAATCTTTTTAATAAATCTTTCATTGTTAAACCTCTAATTTGTTTATTTTTGTTATTTAATATTTTTTTTATTTACATATTTTATTTTATTAATTATATTATAATAACCTTTGTTAAGTTTTATATTTTTCATAATATTGATTAAATACTAATAGGATGGTAAACATATTATAAAGTATTATCAAAAAATAAATCGGATAATTATTTTATAATTATTTTAGAGAGTGGATTAAAAAATGGACGCTTTGACAATAATAATAATGACAGTTCTATTTGTATTAGCAATGTTATTTGTATTCTCAACAGCACTTCTAACTCCATATATTGGTAAAAAGAATTTGCTTTCAGTTATAGTTTTAGGATTAATCGTAGGATTAGCTGCAGGAGCATTTCTTTTAACACCAATAGCGGATGATATCCCTGATTTTACTCGTACGTTAGTAGAGGAAAGTGTTGTGGGTGATGATGTAATAGAATTGGATTTATCAACAAATGGAAATTTAACACAAATTATACAGAATATCTCCTCCATAGACGGAGTTAAAGATGTAAATTATACGGGAATAACAATAAAGATTGATGAAGAATTTGATTCAGATACAGAAAAAAATCTGATTATGCAAGCATTAAATAACAGTAATGAGGAAGTAGTTAACATATTAGACCAGGGAGATAACACATTCTTCGTGGTGATGAGTGAAAATGCAGACCCTCAGGGAGTACTTAGTAGTATATATTCAACATTTAGTCGCGAAACATACACACATCTAAGGTATACTTCAATGCAGGCAAATGTAACTGTAGAAGCAAATCATGTTACACAGATACTTAATAAAATCTCAGAAAATGACGTAGTAGTATTGAATGTAACCGGACCTACAGAAACTCAAAGTGCTGCATTAAATCAGATTATACCTACTGGAAATAACCTTATCCTATTTTCAGGAATACTTGGTGTAATCGTGGCAGCTGCAGGATTCTTTGTAGATACATTAATAACACATATAAATAAATTCCGTAAAAAACGTAAAAAACAACCTACACATCAAGAAAACATTAAAAGAAAAGTTGTTCCTGGAACAGAAAATCATAAAGGTTCTCCAAGAAGAAACCGGAGAAGAAAACAAAAATCAATTGATATATTTGATGATTCATTTGATGAAAGTCCAAAACAAAATATTGGATCAAATAAACGTTTCAAACAATTAACAGTCGATGACTTTAAGGAAGAATCACAACCTAAGAAAAAAGAGAAATCTAAGAGAAGATTTTCATTTAAACGTTCATCAAATAATGAAGAAGAAAAAACAAAAGAAAGTGAAATGCCTAAAAAATCTAACAGAAAAGGCACTCCAAGATTTAGACCAAAACGTAAATCATAAACATTTCCCCCTTTCTAAATCCACTTTCTAATATTTTTTTTATTAATTACTATTTTTAAACAATTTAATGGGAGTACATTAATTATGAAATCTGTAATATTATACTCTGGTGGCAAAGACAGTACCATGGCATTATATGAATCACAAAAAAATGGTGATGAAGTATATGCATTACTTGCTATGGTTTCACGTAATAAAGAGTCATACATGTTCCACGTACCCGATATTCACATGGTTGATTACTGTTCAGCAGCAATGGAAATACCATCAATAGACGTGCTAACTGATGGAATTAAAGAAGAAGAATTAAATGATTTGGAAGAAACATTAAAAAGACTCAAAGAAAAAGGAGTCGAAGCAGTATACTCCGGAGCATTAGAATCAGTTTATCAAAAATCGAGAATAGATAAAATCTGTGAAAAGTTAGAACTTAAATCAATAGCACCACTATGGCATAAAGACCCAGTAGAATACATGAAAGAAATAGTTAATCAGGGATTTGAAGTAATAATTACCAGTGTATCTGCATATGGATTAACAAAAGAATGGCTTGGAAAAACAATAACAGCCGATACAATAGATGAACTGATAGAATTAAACAAAAAATATGGAATACATCCCGCATTTGAAGGCGGAGAAGCAGAAACATTAGTTATTGACGGACCAATGTTTGATAGAAAAATAGTCATTGATGAAGCTGAAATTACTTGGAACTTTGATAATGGAGTTTATGATATTAAAAAAGCACATCTTGAAGAAAAATATGATTATAGTCTATGAAGAAAACCATTCTATTACTTCTTCAGGATAATCTGTTATAATTTCTACTTCAATATCACCTAAGGTGGACATGCTTTCATCAATAATGTGAAAAGTATTGTTAAAAGCGGATTGCTTATTAATAAAAAATTTTAATAAGGAGTCTTTTCTATTTTTTTCTAGAATATACTTTATTAACTCTTCTTGTTCATTTTTATTAATTCTATTTTTTATTCGTAAAAGAAGAGATAAATCGCCTTTTAATATTAAATAATTATCTTTTATTATGTTTATGGAATGTTTTTCGGTCACCATATTTAGGATACTGTTTTCTACCTTTGTTTGATCTTCTGTTTGATTTACCTTTGCTTTTATTGTTACTTCTGCCTTTATGTACTGGTTTTCTTGGTTTGATTTCATTTTGTATCAGCATCCTAACATTAGTTTTAAAATTTTGAATATGACCTTCGTTAATAAGCATATAATCTGCCCGTGCAATAACATTTCCTATACCAAATTTAAGCTCCCTATTATCTCTTTCAAGAAAAACCTTATAATCTGTGGAATCATCACTTCTTCCTCTTCGTATAAGTCGATTAAATCTTTCCTGTGGATTAGAATGTATTGCGATAATTTTAAAGTTTTTAAAACGTTTTCTAAAGTATTGAACTTCATATGGGCTGCGAATACCTTCAATAATATAAACGTTCTGTTCAATCTTCTTATATTTCTTTGGCTTATTGTACTTGTTATTGGAATTATGAATCTTTTTTACATGCCCGTTTCTATTATTTCTTCTTTTTGAATGGTTAAAAATTTCTTGGATACAACGATCAGCTACAATATTGTTTCCATATTGTTTTCTAAGGTTAACTGCTGCTTCCCCAGGAGTACAATTTCTTCTTTCAGCTTCTTTGCGTATAACATCACCCATACTTATAGTATAAACGCCTTCTTTTTTAGCAATACGTGAGATTATACTTTTTCCTGAACCTGGCAAGCCCGTTACACCAAAAACTTTCACTTTTTTTAACTCCTCAAACTATAGTTATTCTCATTTATGTAATACATTCTATTCAAATCTTTTTATAATATCTTGTATTGCATTATTTAAATTTTCTTTATTATTGAATTTATCAATTTTTTCTTTTAATTCTTTTTTGTCATAGTCCATAAAATTATTTACATTATTAATTAGTAATGGCATAGTACGTACAATATTGTCTACAATAGTTACTGTTGATGTTTGTGCAGTCCGTGATAATGGATTAAGATCTATATTAATAATATTTTTATCCAATGCTGATAATTTTTCTGCACGATCACCATCTTCTAATGGAATGAAAATAAGATCTGATTTGTTAATTCCTTCAATGCTTACTGGAGATCTTGGTCCGTTTAAGTCGGGTGTATCTATAAAATCATCATCATCAGTACCTAGTATTTCATTAACACCCAGATTTGAATAGACTTTTTCAATGTTCTTAATTCTTTCAGGTGTTCTGTAGTAAAGGTTGATTTCAACCGGAATTTCTAAAAGTTTTGATAATTCAGCTATATCTTCAGCTACAAGAGCAGTAGTATTTCCATTAACTGATAATACGGGATGTTTACTGCATAAAAAATAACAACTAGCAACTTCAATTGTATTTAAAGAATTTTCAGTAGTTTTTTCTCCAATAAGGTAATCAAATGTTTCTCCACGGCCATGTGCTATCATACCAGAATCTGCAAGAATACCATTTTTATGTGCTTCTACAATTTTTTCTCTATAAACTAATGATTCATATCTTGGATGATCTTTATTCAACATATATAAAAGTTAGTTGTTTATACTATTTTAGGATTTGTATAATTAAATGTAATGAAAAAAAGTATTGAATGTCAATAAATATAAAAAAAATAAATGAAGAAGAGGTTTATTTCTTATTTTTCTCTGCTTCTTCACGTGCAATTGTTTTTCTTCCTTTCTTCTTATTTCTTTTAGGTTTAGAAGTAGAAGATTTGTTAATATTCATTTGTTCTCTAGGATTTCTAACAAGGAAAGTTTCCATGTAGTCTGCGAATACTGGTCTGGTAATGAAGATACCAATAAGTACCCCTACAACAGTTGTTACTGCAAAACCTGTTAACATACCTATACCTGTTGCACCACGTGCAAATCCAATATAAGCTAATGGTAACATTGCAGCAATAAGTGTTCCTGCTGAAGCATATACTATGAAAAATGCATCTTTAATTCTTGTTTTCACAATATTTTTTCTGTGACTTCTGTCACGTCTAGCAAGAACCTCATCTGTCATAACTATCTGGTCGTCTACCCCAGTACCTATCGTTGCAATCATCCCTGCAATTGCTGCAAGATCCAAATTCCAATGGATTAATGAAGCAAATCCTAGTATGAGTACAAGTTCTGAAAGACTTGTAAATATAATTGGAAGTACTAATGATGGGGAACGATATTTAAAGGATACAATTGCTACTATTGCCAGTAATGCAAGGAATCCTGCAATTAATGAACCTGTTTCAAATTGTGATCCAAGTTCTGCTGATACACTGTTTACTCCACTGATGTGTAGTTTAACAGGTAATGCCCCTGATTCAAGAACTGTGTGAATCTCGGTAGCTTGTTTTTGTGCTTCTTCCTTGGATGCTTCTCCACCAGATACTTCTATGTCTGTTGATCCTACACCATTAGCTAATCCTGCATCTAACTGTGGTGATGAAATTAACTTATCATCAAGGAACATTTGTACTTCTGCCCCTGCTTGTCCTTTAGCTACTTCTGCAAATTTGTTTGCTGCATCTGTTGTTACACTAAAAGGTACTTTCCATCTTGTTCCAGTTACTTCAGCAGCTGAAACTGTATTGATGTCTGCACCAGTAAGGGCTGTTTTGTTGTTTATTTTTGCTTCAAATTTACCTGGTGTACTTATTATATGTTCTACTTCCTCGGGTTGAACTCCGGCTATTTCAACTATTACATCTTGGTCTCCACTTTGTCTTACTTGAACGTCACTTATACCGAAGGCATTTAACCTTTTATCTAATACTGCTGTTACAGTATTCATTGTATCTTGGTCAACTGCTTCTTCTAAGTGTAATTGTATCATGGATCCGCCGTCTAGATCAAGACCTTCCTGTAGTCCAAATACTCCTACACTTACTATACTTACAATTAATAGTACTGCTAAGAGTATTGTTCTAGGTCGTTTTAAGAATTGTTTGGTGGCTGGATTAATTGTGACCACCCCTTTCCATGTGCCATTTAAGAATTCCTAAGTTCATAAGCCATGTGGATAATAAATCTGAGAGTAATCCCATAATTAGAACTGCTGAAATATCTTCAAGTACTTGTGCTGATGGTATGAATATTTTAACTACTATAAATAGTACAATCATTGATGCAAGTGCTGAAATTGTAAGGGTTATACCTGTTTTACAAGCACCTTCTGCACGGTCTTCAAGGTCACCATCTGTTCTTTTAAGTAGTCTTGTTGTTAAAAGAATATCAGTGTCCACTCCATACCCTATGAGCATTAATAATGCACCTACACTTGCAATAGATAATGGTATGCCAAATAAGGACATACTTCCTACTGCAATGGATAAGTTACATACAGCTGATAAGATGATAGCAAATGATGGTACAAAGTCTCTGAATACGAAGAATACTGTTGCAGCCATGAATACGAATGCAAATATTAATGCGTATATTATCTGTATCATTGCTGCATTACTTAGTAATGCTCCTACACTTTTGAAACTCAGTATTTTAAATTGGTCGCTGAATTTGGATTCAAAATCGGCCTGATTAATATCTCCTGCTATTGTTACTGTTGCAGTTTTTCCGGATATTGATGTGTCTACATCATTAACTCCTAATTTTTGAGATATTGTGTTTGATACATCTGCTTCACTCATCTGATTATTCAATTCTAATGTTACTAATGTACCTCCCTTAAGATCTACTCCCTCGTTTAGTCCGAAAACTCCGAGGTAGAGTAATGAAAGGATCATTAGTATAACTGGAATTAAAATCAGAGGCTTATGAGATTTTCTTGTAATATATTCGATTACATCTACCATCTCATGTTCTCCTTCTGTATCTTAGACATATAACAATATATGTTATATATCTCATTTTCATTTTTAATTTATTATAATTCTAATTATATTGTTAAAAGTATTTAATATTAAACTTTTTAAATGTTAGTACCTATCTAAAAAAAATGTTAATAAAATAAAAATAGTTGTTTTTAATTTTAAACATATAAATCAATGTCTAAATCTTTTATAAGTTTGATTGTGTTGATTTTTAGTTCTTCATCACTTTTATTGTTAACTCTCATAATAAATGAATTTAAAACAATACCTCCTTTTTCTTCAACTTTTTGTTTCATCTGTTTTAGAACATCATAGCCTTTTCCCGTATTTGTAGTAGTGTAAATTATAACATTTTTATTTGTGAAATCATTCTTATCTAAGAATGTGTTTATTGCCGGAGATATGCTGCCTAGTGTTGAAGGACTTCCTAGAAGTATTAGGTCATATTTTTCTAAGTCAACTTTTTCGGGTTCTATGTTAGTTTTTTGTGAACGCAGAGCATTAAAATTGTTTTTGATATTATTTAAAAATCCGTTTTTCTTTTTTAAATCTTTGATTTCAATACAGTCCGAATTTATTTTTTCTTTTAGGGTTTTGTTGATAATTTTCATCTTTTTACTTGATGAAAATATTATTATTGAAGACATTTTTATCCATTCCCTATCTTGTTTAATTCCAGATTTTTGATTGCTAGTCTAGTGCAGTCCATAATGTCATAATCATCACCGCGAGTAATGATACCAAAGGATCCTATAACATTTCCGTTATGTTTTTTGACAAGTTTGGCCATTCTTTTTATAGCTATGTCTCCACCAATGCCCTTCATGGTGTTAAATAATATAACATTTTTATTTTTAAAGTCCATATTGTCTATAAATTTCTTAATTGCTGGTGTTAATGAGCCAAACCATACTGGTGTGCCTATGAATATTGTTTCATAATAATCTATATCAACTTTTCTTGGGGATATACTGGCTGAATCTATTAAATTTGGGAACATATAATCAAGTACTGTTCTGTTATTGGTAAAGTCTGTTATTTCGCGTACATGTGCTCCTAATTCTTTTTTTATTGTATGTGCAACTAGTCCTGTATTCCCTGAGCGTGTATAGTATATTATTAAACTTCTCATATTTATTCACCATTTTTATTAAATTATTATTTTTTTTTCTTCCTTTATTATTATTAGGGAAATGTTTGTATTAAAAATTTCACTTTAAAAATAGTTTAATTAATAATTTTTATTTGAAAAAAATTAAAAAAAAATATTATAGGGAGATTATTCATTTTTTAAAGCATCAGAAACTAATTGTTCTATGTCATTACCTTTAAGAGCTAAAGAAAATGAATGCTTTATAAGTCCACCTTTGGCTTTAATCTTATCATTCATAGACTTTACAGTACTTTCTCCACCACTACCCATCATTGTAGCGAAAGTAACTACTGTTGTATTATTAAAATCATTTTCATCAATAAACTGTAATATTGCTGGAGTAGGCTTTGATGCCCATACTGGTGTACCTAGGTAAATTGTATCATATTCACTTAAATTAACTTTTTCATAAATGATATCTGTTTTTTTACCCCTTACTGAATCTAATGCACCCATAGCATAACCTAGCACACCTGATCTGCTTTTTTTATCTTTTATTTCAATAAGTTTTGCATTTTTTTGTTTTGCTATGCTTTCTGAAACTTTTTTTGTATTTTCTGTTCTTGAATAATATATAATTAAATCCATTTTATCACTTCAATATTTATGGGTATAAACCTACTTCTTTAAGTCCTTCAGTTTCATCAAAACCAAACATGATATTCATATTTTGTACTGCTTGACCAGAAGCACCTTTTACTAGATTATCAATAGCGGAAACAACAACTAAATGGTCCTCATCATCTAATGAAATACCACCGATTTGACAATAGTTACTGCCACGAACACTAGCAAGTAAAGGTACTTTATTATCATCTAATACTTTTACAAATACTTCATCCTTATAATAGTCTCTGTATAAATTATAAACATCTTCAGAAGTCACATCATCTTTAAGTAAGAAGCTGTGGTTTGTTGTGATAATTCCTCGAATAACTGGAACTAAATGTGGAGTAAATGATACTTTAACGTTACCTGTTCCAAAGTTTCTAAGTTGTTCCCTGATTTCAGGAGTATGTCTATGATTATTGATTGAATATGGTTTAATATTATCACTGCAAGTAGGATAATGAGTAGTGCCTGTAGCATTCACACCAGCTCCACTAACTCCACTTTTACTATCGAGAATTATTCTGTCAACAAGTTTGTTTTCAACAATAGGAAGACTTGATAAAATAGCTCCTGTTACAAAACAGCCAGGATTTGCAATTAAATCTGCATCTTTTATTAATTCACGATTTATTTCTGGTGAACCAAAAACTGCTTTTAGGTCAGGATATAAGTGTTCTTTACCATACCATTTTTCATAAGTTGCAACATCCTTAAAACGGAAGTCACCACTTAGATCTACTACTCTACTACCATTTTCGAGGTATTTTGGCACTAATTTCATTGAAGCTCCATGTGGTAAAGCACTGAATACAAGATCTGCATCAATATCTTTTGTATCTGGATTGCTGAATTTGTAGTCAAGTCCTTCAAGATTTGGATGTAATTTACTTACTGGTTCTCCTTCATTTTTTCGACTTGTAACATATTTTATGTTCACATTTTTGTGTCTGTGAAGTAATCTTAACAGTTCTCCACCAGTATAACCACTGGCTCCAATAATAGCTACATCAATTTTACTCAATTACATACGCTCCTATAATTTTTTCATAAATAAGGTTTAACATTCTTAAAATGTGTCTTAGCAACTTTATCAATAATTTTATTATCAATATGTTTTGGTTTAATTTTTCTAAGCTTAATATTATATCTTTCTTCAATCTCTTTTAATGTTTTTTCATAATAATACTTTGCAATAATACTGCTGGTAGCAACTGGAATATAACGTTCACCATCTGATTCTTGAATAACCTTAATATTTTCATTCAAATCTAAATAGTCATTCATCTTCTTATAATCAAATTTATCAATGATTACGAGCACATTTGTAGTGTCAACATTTTTTAAAACATTTTTAATGGCCTTTGAATGCAGGTATGCTAGTAAGTGATTGAGATTTTTTCCTTCTTTTTTAAATTTGTTATATAACTGATTATAACTAAATGGTTTTAGTATTATGCATTCGTATTTAATATTTAATTCTTCAATTTTTTTGTAGAGATATTTTATTTGTTTTTTTGATAATTTTTTGCTGTCTGTAACACCAATTTGTTTTAATTCTAAATTTTCAGTATGTGATGTACATACTGCAGTAATAACTAATGGTCCATACCACTCACCCTTACCAGTTTCATCAGAGCCCACAGTAAATTGAAAGTTATCTAAAATACTAATAGAATTATCAGGCGAATTTTCATTATAATAAGCATCTTTGAACCCTTGAACATATTCATTTTTTTCAAGAATAATATCCAAAATATCCAAACTTTCCCGATTCTCATTATAAACAAGCTTACGAGAATTATACAAAACAAAAAAGACATTACCGTCCTTAATACGAACTCTTTCATACTGATGAGGCGTTTCATGCTTCAAATTAGAAGTAACATTAATAAAACGCTCAACTTCAATCAAAGATAAAGTAACAGACTTCATAAAAATCATTACATTAAAAAAATAGTTAAAAAAATGGAATTAATTAAAATTATACCGTTCATCCAATGTTTTATTTATTTCTTCAAGAAATTCTTCAGTTTGTCTCATTTTTTTATGGGCAATTTTCTCAGTTACCCCATTAAATGCATCATAATCTACTTTATTTCTTAAAGTTTCAGCTTGTGAAAAATATTTAACTTTTTCACGACTAAATTCACCAGTTAAAACAAATTATTCCCCAAATTAACTAATTAATCCACCATGAGTTTTAGTTTTGACACCTTTCAAAGTTAATAAAGCCATAGCTGCAAATACCATCGAATAATAAAATTCACTTATCGAATCAGCATAATACTGATTTTCATAAGCGAGTTTACCTAATAAATATTTTTCATTTGATCGTTTTAAGAGTTGTTTAATTTCATCCAATTATAACACCATCCTCAGAAACATTTTTTAAAAATGAAAAATTTTTAGTTTTATTATAATGTTGTTGTGACATTATATGTGCAGAAATATATTGTTTTTTACTTAAAAGAACATTTATAACTTCTTCACTAACATAATCTTCAAGTTCTTCTTCATTATCTGCAATAATTAAAATATCAATATCTGATTCTTCAGTATCTTCCCCACGAGCCACAGAACCAAATAATATTATTTTTTTAATATCATTTGTTTTTATTTTATTCGCAAATTCTTTTGCTATCTCAAATCTATTATACATCCAAATCCCTATAACAAATATGTAAAAAAATTATTTTTTAAATTTATTTAAATATCACAACAATTATTTCCGTATCATAGTTCCAATTCCATCTTTAGTGAAAATTTCCAACAATATTGAATGATCAATTCTACCATCAAGAATATGTGCAGTTTTAACACCATTCTCAACAGCATTAATACAAGTTTCAACCTTCGGAATCATACCACCAGTAATAATATTAGTATCAACAAGCTCTCTAAGCTCATCCACATGAATTCTGCGAATAATACTGTCAGGATCCTCAGGGTCAGTCATAATACCCGGAACATCAGTCAACACAATTAACTTTTCAGCATCAATCTCTGATGCTATACTACCAGCCACAGTATCAGCATTCAAATTTAAATTATTACCCTCATTATCAACACCCACTGGTGATATTACAGGTATATAATTTTCACGTGTTAACACATCAACGATAGAAGTATTAATTTTATCAATTTTTCCAACATAACCTAAGTCAACTTCTATAACTTCACCATTTTCTTGTTGAACCTTTGTAGGGTCTCTTTTACTTGCCTGTATAAGGGAATCAGCCATACCATTAATTCCTATACTTTTTCCACCATGTAATGCAATATTAGACACTATCTCGGTATTAATTTTTCCTACAAGCACCATTTTAACAATATCCATAGTTTCGGAATCTGTAACTCTTAATCCTCCAACAAATTGTGAATCTTTTCCCATTTTTTCCATGGAACGTGATATTTCAGGTCCACCACCATGAACTACTACTGGTTGCATACCCACATATTTTAACAGTACTGTGTCCAATGCAGTGTTGCTCATAGCATTTTCATCAATCATTGCATGTCCACCATACTTAATCATTATTTTTTGTTTATGAAATTTCTTAATGTATGGTAATGCTTCTACTAATACATTACTTATATCTGTTGGTTCATATTCCACCATATTTTTATTCCTCCATTATGTTGTGTAATCTGCATTTATATGAACATATTCACATGTAAGGTCACAACCATAGGCTGTTGTACTATAATCACCTTTATGAATATTAACTTTAATTATAACTGTTTTTTCTTTCATTATATTTTCTGCTTCTTCCAATAATTCTGGATTAGAGTAAGTGGTAACTTCCCCTTTATCTACGATGATAACATCTTTTGTTTCGTTACCAATACTTATAGACACATTATCCTGATCAAAATCTACTCCAGAATATCCCATAGAACTAATAATACGTCCCCAATTTGGATCAGCACCTGCAAGAGCAGTTTTAACAAGACTGCTTGAAACTACTGATTTGGATAATTTAATAGCATCATCCAATGTTTCACAACCACTAGCTTCTACCTGCATAAATTTCTCTGCTCCTTCACCATCACGTGCAATCTGTTTTGCTAATGAGATACAAACATAGTCAAGAGCTTCCTGGAATCTTTCATCATATTGTCCCTTAACTTCATTAGTTGATAAAAGAAGTACAGTGTCATTGGTACTTTCATCACCATCAACAACAACCATATTAAATGATTTTTTAATACTTTCATTCAAAGCTTCTTGTAACACATCTTGTGGTAATTCTAAATCTGTTGTGACAAATCCTAACATCGTACCCATGTTTGGTGCAATCATTCCAGAACCTTTGCACATTCCTGCAACCTTAAATACTGTTCCATCATTTAAGGTATGTTCAACAGCACATTCCTTTTTGACTGTGTCTGTTGTAAGAATTGCATTAGCAGCTTCTGTAGCATTTTCACGTGAGTTACCTAATTTTTCTAAAGATTTAGTTGCTACTGGTTTAAGAATATCCAGTGGCATTTGTCTTCCAATTACACCAGTACTGGCAACGGCAACATCACTTAATGGTATTTTAAGTGTGTCTGCAGTTAATTGTGCTAGTTCTAATCCTTTTTTTATTCCTTCTTCTTTAGTATAACAATTTGCATTTCCACTGTTTACAATAATTGCTGATATTTTACCATTTTCCAGGTGTTTTCGTGTTATATCTATTGGTGCTGCATATACCTTGTTTTTGGTGTATACTCCTACACATGTTGAGTTTTCATGGTATATTATGCTAACACCATATTTTCCTTTCCTATATCCACTTACTTTTACAGAGTCTATTGAACAAATTCCTTTATCTAAAAGTTTCATAATTTATCACAGTCTTTAAGTTATGTATAAAAAAAATTTAAAAAGAGATTTAATATTAAAAAAGTTTAATTGTAAGCAGATGGATCAGCGTTTGAACCTGCATGTCCACCGGATGAACCACTGCCACTAGAACTGGATCCACTAGATGAGCTTCCACCGCTACTTTGACTTCCTGATGAGCTAGAACTATCACTACTAGATGATTTTTTACTATTTGAAGAACTACTGTCACTATAACTGGAAGAACTCTTATAGTTATTGTTTGAATAGCTTGATGAAGATTTGTATGATTGTTGTGAACTTGACTGTTGAGTATCATTTAAGTTACTTGAATTATTAATTGAAAGATTTGTGTCATTTTCTATTTCTTCAAGAATGCTTTCCTGTGGGAGATCTAAGTGAATAAATGCTGAAGCTACTGTTCCACATAATAATGCTGCAAAGCCTACAACGAATACTATTAATATTTTTGATTTTGTTTCTCCTTTCATAATCGTTCACCCTTATGTTGCTAGTGTCACAATTAATAGTGCAAATAGCATTGCTACAAATCCTAACCATGCATTTCCTGTATTCCATCCAATGAGTGTAATAATGAATACAAAAATGAATACTCCTGCAAGTAATGTGTTCCTATTTTTTATAAATTCTAATGCTGAACGAGTAAACTCTGATGGTATATAATAAGCATATTTTCCATTTGCTAAATCAAATACTATTACCGGAGTATTGTCATGAATTTTCAACTCATCGGATATATGGGCATTTTCTCCAGCTTCTCTTCTACTTTTTCCTATACCTACTCTTAGATTTAATCCGTTGTTCATTGCATACCATGCACAGTCAAGTCCTGTTTTTAGTGCAATTTCTTTGCTAGGGAAGTTGATTATTAAGTCATCTCCTCCTACCCGGTATCCTTCAATTTTTCCATCACTTTCATTTTTGATGTATGCGTTGATGTCATTCATTATTTCTATAAGTTTGTCCTTACCATATTTTGAAATAAATCCTGTTGAGTCTTTTGCATCTATGTACATGAAATTATCTATTTGTACTGGTGTTAATTCTACTTTTTCCATTGTTGGTGTGGTTTCAAAGATTATTCCGTATTCTCCACCTAATTTTGTGAATCCGACTCCGCTTGTTGGTCCAATTTCATTGTTCATTTCAATTGCACGTTCGATGGATGCTGCCCCAGTCATTCCCACTGCTGCTCGTGTGTTACATCCATTTTCCATTCCGAGGGAGATTAATCTTATTGCTATACGGATTCCGTCTTTTTTGGAGGGCATTTTGGATACAAGTTCTGTTTTGCTTCGTTCTATAATTTCTCCATTTGCTTGTAATATCATCTGTACAAATGTGTCCATTATATTGGATTTTTTAAATAATTCAACGTATAAGTAACGGTCGTTTCCCATGATAATGTTACTTAGTAGTGCAAACTCGTTTACTTCATTGTCTGCTGCTTTAATTTCTATGAACTTTCTGTTTAGTGGAAGATCTCTTTGATCTATTTCTTGTTCTAGATTAGCGAATATTGTTTGACTATTTATTTCAGCAGGTTTTACCTCTACGAGCATGGTCTTTGTGAGGTTTATTAATGAAACATAGTCGGTTTCGAGTTCGTTTGTTGCAAAATAGTTTGTTCCAATGCTTAGTACTCTTTTGTTTAGAAGGTGGCTGAATAATCTTTTTGTTAGATTATCAAAGGCCATTTTATCGTCGTCCTCCACGTTCTATAGAGATTTCAAATTGTCCTGGTTTTTCCATTAACATACTTGGTTTAACTGATACTATTGGGAATTTCCATGTTCCTAATCTTGCTGCCATAGTACTTGCTATGTTTCTTGAGTTATGTTTTATAAATGAGTAGTCCGTGTCATTTATTATTATGTTTAGGTTATATGGAGATTCTTCTAGTACTTCATCTGAGTATATTATGTTTAGCTCAAATGTTCCTGGTCTTGTAAATAGATCATTTCTTACTGCTACTAATGGTGAATGATCTAAATTAAGTTTATTTCGTACTGTGACTGCTATTGTACCTGCATTTTTAACTGCTTCTTTGTAGTCTTTAGGGTTTACTAGTACGAATATGAGGAAATCTGAATCTTCAACGTCATCGTCAACAAAACTTACCATTCTATTTAGTATTGGTACTTTCATGAATATGTTTTCTAGTTTTGAATCTATTTCGTTGTCTTCTTCTTTGTTTACACGATTAATTGCTTCTTGTGCTACTGCTAATCCGCTGAATTTTCTGTTTTTCTTTGCTTTGTAAACATCAAATCCTCTTGTTTCGAATTCGTTTAATGATTTTGAACAGATTTTTTGTAGTAAGTTTTTAACTTTTTTAGGTGGTGCTGGCTTTCCTATTTGGAATCGGCCATTTTTTACCCTATAAGGTAATCTTCTACTATCAATATCTTGGAATTCATCCTGGTAGTCTCTAAAGAAGTCGTTAGATAATATTTTTGCATCTTGTTCGTATGCTAGGTTTAATATGTAATGATCTGCAATGGTTCCTGCAGGTACTGGGAATACTTCATCGTTTTGTATCATTTCATTAAAGCCATCTTTATCATCAATTTCATGTCTTAATGGTGCATCGGATAGTACTATTGGTTCATGTCCTAATTTTTCCAAAGTGCTTATTGCAACTTTAAGTGTTTTTAGGCTTGGTGTTACTTTGCCTGTTTCTTCATTGGGTTGTTGTCCGTAATATGCTACATTTGACCCATCAACAATTATTTTCAAAAGATCACCTGTTTATTATTTAATTTTAAAATTATCTGTTCCGTTTATTTCTAATTATTTATTTAGTTTTTATAGTATTTAATTTTATTAATTCTTTTAAATGATATTATAATTATTTTAAAGTATTTTTAATGATTATCCTAGAATAATAATATTACTTTTAATATTTTTAATACTTTTATATGTAAATAAATAATAGAGTTATGTTTCTAAGATAATCTCATTATAGCTTCTGCTAAGTCACCATTAACTTCTCTGAGTACTTCTTCTGCTTCTTCTTTACTTTTTCCAGTTTGTGAAGAAACAAGTTCAATATCATCTTCTGATATTTCTATGGAATCTGCCTCTGTTTGAGTGCTTTTAATTCTTTCTTCAGCATCACCAGAAATTTGATATGTTTCAGAACCCATTGCTTTCATAATGCTAACTTCAGCATTTTTAATTACAATTTCCTTATCTTTTAGGGTAATAACAACTTGTTCAACACCTTCAAGTTCTTTCATGTTCATACCCATTTTTTTCATTTGTTTTTCCATTTGTCTTAATTGTTTAGGATTTATTTTACCACCTGGGAACATATGATTTTCCTCCTATTATTTTTAAATCTCTATATTTTTTAACATTATTTTATTCTATATATATTATGTTATTAGTATAGTATTAATTTAATTGTCAAATAAGTAAAAAAATTTAAATAAAAAAATCATCAAAAAAATAGTTAAAAAAAGTGAATGGGATTATTCTTCGTACTCTTTAAGAGCTAACTGACTAACCAGTTCATTAATACGTCTTTTCTGTTCTTCCATCTTATTATACAACTTAAAAACAATATAAAATAGGAATAAAATGGAAATAATATAAATAATATCCAATCCACGTCCAAAACCAAAAATATTAGCAATAACTGTGGTAATTCCAGGGAATAAAGCAGTTACAATAATTGCTATTCCAACTAAAACCCATAAAGATAAGACAGCATTATTAAAGTTATTCTTTTTGTACTGATAAATACCGAATAAAATACCAATACAACTTAAAACTATTAATATAATTTGATAAGTATACATGACAGATACCACCACTTATTTCTTAAGAGTTTCATTTAAAAACTCTAAAATAATCTTAATACCTACAAGCGTATTTGTTCCCTTTTGTATAGTCCGTTCATCATAAATAGTAGTCATAGGAACCTCAAGCATTTCTAAATGACGTCTATGAATTTCTCCAATAATTTCACTGGACACACCATAATGAGGACTTTTTAACTGTAACTTACGAGCAGCACTTGCAGTAAAAGCACGTAAACCTGACTGTGAATCAGTAACCATCTTTCCCTGGAAAATATAAGTAATATAATTCATTACTGTATTACCAAATCTGCGACCCGTAGGCATATCACTAAAATCACGTGAAGCAATAACAACATCTGCTATACCATCCTGTAAAGGAGGATACATATTATATAAATCATCAGGATTGTGCTGGCCATCAGCATCAAAGGTAATCATAATATCTGCACCACGACTGAGAGCAGCTTGAATACCTGTTTTAATAGCACCACCAAGCCCCACATTAATGATATGTCTGTAATGATAAACATTAGGTGCAAACTTTTTAACTAAACGTCTTGCAATAATAGGACTGTTATCCTTTGAACCATCATCAATAATCAAAACCTTAAATCCACGTTCAACAAGGCCTGTGACAACTTCTTCTAAAGTCTCCTCTTCATTATAACAAGACAGAATAATGTAAATATCTGAAGTAATCTTTGGAATCTCTTTATTAGTCATATCTGTAAATCCTCTAGTTCATTTTTACTGTATTAATTAATATGAATATTTATGTTAAATATACTTCATATACTTTTAAATACTCAAATATAAATTACCACCCAAAATAAACATGGACGTAATTAAATAAAAAAGACTTAACACGAAATAATACACGAAAATCTTCCAATTCTTATTCTCATAACGAGTAAAATATGTGTATATCATCAACACCAGTGACAAAAATAAATTAAACTCAAAAAAGAGAATATTGGCACTAATTATGATGGGATCTTTGCCAAGAAAAATCCACATAACAAGAGGAGTAACAAAAATAATGGATAAAACTAACAAATAACTCTCAAGGTATATCCTAGTACTGTTCCTTGACAAAAATGGTTTAGACATAATTAATCATCACCATTTATCTTCTTCAAAACATCAACCATTCGTCTGGCAAGATAATCACAAGTTTCCAAAGCAATATCATCCTGTGATGTGTCACCAACACCAGTAGCACCGAAATGAGCAGTAGGCCTATCATCACCAACCACAATACCGCCCTGAATCAAGAAGAAATCATACAAAGAATGGATTGTTGTTTCCTGACCACCATTACGAAAACCACCACAAGACAAAGCACCACAAACCTTAAACTTAAAAGCATGAACATTACGCAAAGGCCTAAGACGATCAATAAACGTTTTAGCAAGACCAGTCATATCACCAAAATATACAGGACTGCCCATTACAACACCATCAACCTCTTCGACTATTTTAGTTAACTCCTGCATATCATCCTCAATAATACACTTATTCGTCTTCTTACAAGTATCACAACCAGTACAGAAATTAATATTCTTATCATGCAATGT
>CAMNFZ010000021.1 GCA_946537725.1 uncultured Methanosphaera sp. | reverse complement strand
CACACACTGGTGGAGCAAACTACAACCCAACAAACAGCACAAAAACATTCACAGTAACAAATTAGATAATAATTAATTTAAAATTTTATAAAATGATGAATTTATTTTCATCTGACTTTTTTTTCTTTTAAAATTTATTTATAGTGTTTAAATGTTAAAATAAGATTAATTAAGATTTTACTAGTAAAAATGTGAAATAAATAAAAAATAGTGTTAAAAAATAAATAAGAGTGTGAATTATGAAATGTTATTCTTCTATTTCATAGTTTCGGTTGAAGTTTAAGTCTCTTGTTTTGTAGATTGTTGCTCTTCTTAGTTTGAGTAGGTCTTTTTTCTTTTTATCGAAGTCTTCCATGGATTTTATGTTTTCTTTCACGTAGTCTAGTATTTCGTCGACTACTGCGTTTTGATGTACCCAGTTACATTCTTTGCAGTTCCATACGTTTTTGTCTTCTATCCATTTTCCTCCGGTTGATCCGTCTGCGCATGGGTAGAATGGACAGTAGCAGAATGTGCAGCTTTCTTCATCGTTGTGGCATGGGAAGTATTCGCAGTCTGTGTTTTGTCCTATTTGTATGTCTCCGTTGAAGAATTTTTCATAGAATTCTTCTGTTTGTTCTGGTAGTTTGGCTGTCATTTTGTATCCACGTGGTGTTATCATTTTTCCTTTTTTGACGTAGGTCATTGAGTTTCCTACGATTATGGTTGTTGTCATGTGGATGTCTTGTTCTTTAAGTTCTTTTAGTTTGCATATGTGTGTTATTGTGTCTGTTCCTTCTGTTTTTACTATTCCTACTGGTGTTTCTGGGTTTCTGTTTTCTACTAGTATGTCGCATGCTGTTTCGAATGGTATTGTTCTTGTTTTGCTTTTTGGGTTGTAGAATGCTATGACTAGGTCTGCTATTGCTGCATGTTTTATTTTTCTTTGTATTTCTTCTAGTGGGGTTAATAGGTCGCTTAGACTTATGATTGCTAGGTCGTGTAGTGGTGCTCCTAGTGCGCTTGCTGAGTATGTTGCTGCTGTTACTCCTGGTATTACTTCAAATTCTAGGTCTGAGTATTTGTCTATTATTTGGAAGTATACGTTTGCCATTCCGTATATTCCTGGGTCTCCGGAGCTTATTATTGCTACTTTTTTTCCTTCTTTTTCTAGTTCTATTGCTAGTTCGACTCTTTCCATTTCGTCTCCCATGCCTCTTCTTAGGACTTCTTTTCCTTCTAGTAGGTCTTCTATGTGTTCTAGGTATGGGTGGTATGCTATTATTACATCTGCTTCTTTTATTCGGTCTGCTGCTTTGAGGGTCATGTGTTCTCTTTTTGATCCTATTCCGACTAAACTTATCATAAAATGTTACTCCTTTTTTATTATTATGTTATGATGGTTAAGATATAATATTAAAATTAAATCAGTATCTAGTTTATTATATTTGTTAGTGTTTCGTATGAATTATACTGTATTTTTTATAATATATATTATTAATCATTTATTTTTCAAGTTATACTGAATATTTGTCCTTTAAAATTTAAATGATTGAAAAAAAGTGAAGTTTTGGGGGGTATTATGCTCTGGATACTTGTTTATTTTGTGTGTTGGCATTTGCTGTTGTGTTATTTGCACCGCTTTTTGTATAATTTAGTAGGTTGTCTATTGAGCTGTTTGTTCCTTTGTTTTGGTCGTATAGTACTATTCTTTCTTTTAATGTTATTGAGGTTACGTTTACTTTAACTTTTCCTGATGAATATATTTCTCCTACGGCTGTTGCTGTTACGCTGTATGTTTGTTCTGGTAGTATTTGTATGTATCCTCCTGATGTTACTTGTGTGTCTTTTGTTGCTAGTGCTGTGATTGTTATTGTTTGATTTCCTTTGTCATTGCCCGATATTTTTGCCGATACTGAGTTTAGGTTTGTGCTTAGGTTTGTTAGGTTGTTTAGTACTAATGATACTTGTTCTGAGTTTGTTATGTTTAATGTATCTTGGTCTGATAAGCTTTTTTCTCCGGTTAGTGATGATACCATATCGGATCCTTCGTCTACTTGTACTGATAGTAGTTCTAATGGATTTACTGGTCCTGATGAAATAAGGCTGTATGATGCAAATAGTCCTATTTCAAAGAATAAGATTATAGCCACTATAAATAATAATATTTTTAGTATTCTTGACATAAGTCACCCCTTTAATATTTTCCATTTTTATAGATTATTCCTATATAATTTTAAGTAGATTATAGTATATAGATATTTTTAAAACTTTGTAATTATAAATAATTAAATATAAAATTTAATCTTATAAAAAATTAATTAACTGATTTTCATGTCAAATGATATAATTAAAAAATTTCAAGAAGTTAAATTGTTATTAAATAATAATGCATATGCGGAAATTAAGGCTAATAATGATACTGATTATTTTATTAATGAACTTATTGAATATATTGAGGAGAATGAAACTGATAACTATATTGTTACTACTGATACTATTAGAAATTACCAGCAGCATGAACGACAACGTATACATGAATCAATCAAGGAAAATCCTAAAACAAGAGAAATTCGTGAAAATCAAGAAACCCCTTATGAAATAACTATGGATGTTACAAACAAATCATATACTGATGGGGATATTAAAGATTTGAATAAATACTTTAACAATCGTTTCGAAAAACTTAAGAAAATAATTCAGGAAAACCCAGAATACAATAGAGTAGAAGACCTTAAAAACACTAAAACAAACATAGACAACCTTCATGTAATAGGTATTGTTAACAGTATAAACAACACAAAAAACGGACATAAAATAATAGAAATAGAAGACACAACAGGAGTAGGCAGCGTAATAGTACTAAAAGACAATGAAGACCTGCTTGAAAGTAGTCAAACCATAGTAAAAGACGAAGTAATAGGTGTTTCAGGAAGTACCAATGGAAGTTTAATACGTGCCGATGAAATAGCACACCCTGGAATACAGAGAAGAATAATGGATAAACCAATGGACTTTTCGGCAGTGTTTATATCAGATGTTCATATAGGAAGTAAACAGTTCGATGAAAATGCATTCAACAAATTTATAAAATGGTTAAATGGAAACTATGGTTCTGAAGAACAACAAGACCTTGCAAATGATGTTAAATATTTAATTATTGGTGGAGACCTTGTTGATGGAATAGGAGTATACCCAAATCAGGAAAAAGAATTAAAAATTAAGGATATATATGAACAATATGAAGAAGCCGGAAGACTGTTAGGTGATGTTACAGATATACCAATCATAATTTCCCCTGGAAACCATGATGCTACCAGATTAGCAGAACCACAACCTGCACTGACAGAAAAATATGCTAAAGACCTATGCAAACAGAAAAATGTGGAAATGGTAAGTAACCCATCTATGATTAAATTAGACAACATAAACGTACAAGTTTATCATGGCCGTAGCTTTGACGATATTGTAATGGCATTAAATGGATATACACATGCAGATACTGATAAAATAATGAAATTACTGTTAGAAAAAAGACATCTTGCCCCAATATATGGTGAAAGAACACCGTTAGCAAGTGAATTTGAAGATTACATGGTTATAGATGAAGTACCTGATATATTACATACTGGACACGTACATATTAATTCACATGTGAAATATAAGGGTGTTCATATGCTTAACTCTGGAACTTTCCAAAAACAGACAGAATTCCAGAAAATTTATAATATTGTACCTACTTATGGACAGGTACCTGTGATTAAAAGGGGTACAATGCAATTATTAGATTTTACCAATGATTAAGGGTGATTATAATGGATAATAATATTATTGAAAAAATAGTTAGAACTGCACATCATATTTATGACAAGGATATGATTCTCGGAAAGGCAGGAAATATCAGCATACTCGATGATAGTGGAGAATATATGTATATAACTGCTTCAGGAACTGATTTTAAAAGTTTGGTTCATGATGATGTTATAAAAGTAAATATAAATGACTTAAGTTATGTGTCATCAAAGGATAAAGTTCCATCTATGGAAACTAATTTACATTTAGGTGTTTATCAAAAACGTTCTGATGTTAAAAGTGTTGTTCATGTTCATTCACCTTATGCAACTGCTTTTGCTTTCAGTAACAAGAAATTACGTCAATTGGAAGGTTTTGGTGAAATTACTGGAGAATATATTGCTGAAGTGGATTATTATGCTCCAGGTAGTAAAAAATTAGCTAAACATGCAAGTGATGCATTAAAAAACGAGGATAGTGTCTTATTAAAAGATCATGGGGTTATTACTGTTGGTAAAGATATTGATGAAGCTACACTTCTATGTGAGTATATAGAAGGTATAGCTAAAACACAATACATTACACATATGCTTAATCTTTAACTGCTTCTAATTCACTTAGTATATTCCATATGAGAATTCTTGCGTGAATTGGAATGTTAGGATCGTTGCTTATATCATCAAGTATAGATATAACTGTACTTGCTTTAATTGTTGGTTCATCATCATCTTTTGCTAATAGTGCTGTTGAGTCTTCAGCAGCCTTTCTTATATTTCTTGGTACGCTATTATCGTTTATAATTTGGGATAATATTTCAGTACAGTTTGCGAATATTTCTTCATTGTTCATAATATCAGACATAATTACACTCCCTTTTTTTATATAATAATCAATGAATAATGTAAATTTTGTTTTATGAAAATTAATTTTTATATTATATATCGTATTATAATATTTATGTAAATCATATTATAAAAAATAGATGATTTCAGTATTTAAAAAAGCATAAGATAAAAGAAGGAGTAAAGTAAAATTTAATGAAAATCAAAATCAGACATAGATTGCAAGTGTAAATTATTCTTTCACAGACACTGCAATAGTTACTCCATCATATGCTGTTTTCTTAAAAATTAAATGTGAATTTTTACCATTTGCTATTAAACAGGTAGGTTCACAAACACCTTTAACTCCGAATTGTTTCATTACAAAATCTGATTCAGAACATTCCTCGTTTTGATATGATTTTATTTCAGTCATTGGAACTATTTTTATTGTTTTTTCCAGATTATTGACATTTTCCAGGATTCCTTGTTCATAGGCTTTCACATCTGCTGTTGCAAAGAAATCTATACGTGAAGGTGAAAATTCAAGTAATGAACATGCTGATAATATTGCATTTTTTACTTTGGATGTTTCTATATTTTTTCTGGCACCTATTCCCATTACTATTTGTTTAGGTTTTAATATTACTTCATGATTATCAACTTTAGCTGTGATATGTTCATATTTGTCATTAGTAATTGTGTTGTATGATTTTCTGATTTTATCATTTAATATGTATGAGTATTTTGATGGAAGGTATAAGTCTACTTTTATGTCATTGATTAATGCTCTGTTTATATATTTGATGTTTTTTGGATTTTCAAGATTACAGTAGTATTGTTTTGCTATGGAGTCTATGCCTATTTTTTTGTTGACATCTGTGGATGTGGTTATTACTGGTGTTGAATTTAATATTTCTGCAATTTTTGTTGTTAAATCGTTTGCTCCTCCAAAGTGGCCGCTAAGTAAGCTTATTACGAAGTTTGCATTGTCATCTATTAGTAATATTGCTGGATCAGATAGTTTTGAATTCACATGTTTTGCTATTGATCTGATCATTATTCCTGATGCCATAATTCCTATGATACAATCATATTTATCAAAGATGTTGTTTATTGTTTCTATGACGTTTTTATGATATTGGTGTACATTCAGTATTAATGGATTGGTGATTAAGTTGTCGTATAGTTTATTTGAAACTTTTTTGCCTTGGTTGGTTACGGATATTATTGCTATGTTCATTTTTAAACTCCCTTACATTATTATGAATATGATTATGAAATAGATGATTACTATTGTTAATATGAATAGTATTGATGTTATTTTGGTTATGTTTATTGCTTGTGATATTTTTTCTTTGTTCAGTTCATCTGTTCCGTATCCTAATTCATATACTCCTTCTTTTACTAGGGTTACATTTAATGCTCCTGCTGTAGCAGCCATTGAGTATCCGCTGTTTGGGCTTGGTGTTTTAAGTGCGTACTTTTTCATCACGTCATATGATTGTTTGTAGTCATATCTTAGTAGGAATGCTGCTAGTATTACGTAGTATCCTGTTATTCTTGCTGGGATATAATTTAGGACATCATCCCATTTTGCTGGGTAGCATCCTTTGTTGATTAAGTTCTCTGTTTTGTATCCGAGCATTGCGTCCATTGTATTTGATACTCTGTATAGTATTCCTCCACATATTCCTATGATTATTCCGAAGAATAATGTTAGTATTGACACGTAGAATATTGGTGATATGATACTGTCGGTTATGTTTTCGGTTAGTGTTTCTATTGCTGCTGATGTGATTCTTGATTCTGTTAGTTGTTCTGTGTTTCTGCTTACAAGGTATGACATTGATTTTCTTGCTTTGTTTATATCTTCTGTGAGATCTTTTTGTATGTTTCTGACGGATTCTATTAAAAAGTTTATTGAGAATGTTGTTGATAGGATTATGGATGCTAGGATGATAAATATCCATTGGTTTATTGTGCTTAGTAGGAGTATGATTAATGTTATGGTTACGAAGATGAATGTTGTTGTTAGTATTATTAGTAATCCGGATATTTTTGTATTGGGAAGGTAATTGTTTAGTTTGTCTATTATTTTTCCCATGTATATTACTGGGTGTATTTTGTTTGGTACTTCGCCTATAATTATGTCTATGATAACAGATAGTGTTATTATGGATATTCCGTATATTAGTGTTTCGTAAATCATTGTTTATTATTATATTGTTTAAAGTATATAATAGAGGTACATTTCAAGTGTAAAATGTTTTGTTCAAAATTTTTTGTCATTATAGTGAGACGTGTGTTGCAAGTGTAAAAACATTTCTTGAAATTGAAAAGGTAAATATAACAGAGGTATGTTGCAAGTGTAAAATATCAAACATTAGAATAAGTTTGTATATAATCATATATTGCAAGTGTAATATGCAAAACTAAAATTTGGAATTAAAATATGAGATTAAATTGCAAGTGTAAAATTTTTTATTAAAAATAAAAAAGTATTACTAAAATAATTTAAAGTATTATAGTAATACTTAATTTAGTTAATTTTAAAAAATTAGTAAAAAATAAAAAATAGAAAATAAAAAGTAAAAATAAAGCTTAATTATCTTTTATTTATTATATTATATTATTATATTATTTTATTTATTATATTATTATATAATATATATTATTATATTATATTATTATTAATTATTAATTATTTTATTATTTTAATTACTTATTTATTTTATTTATCATTTTTAAAGTTATATAACCATTTTTAATTAGAAAACATCTTGTAGAATTTCAAATGAAACAGTAATATTTTGAAAAATCAAGGGGTACCTTCTATAATTTTACACTTGAAATATACGTCCCTCTCTCTAAATCTTTTTATACTATAATAAATATAATTAATATTAATTTATTTTCACTTGAAATATTAATATTACAATTAAAGTTATACTTGAAACACAATAAAATAAGGGATAAAAATGAATATATTCGAAGAACTTGAAGAAAACCGTAAAACAATCTTCAAAACAAAAAAATACTTAGATCATCGTTTCATACCAGAAACACTACCTCACAGAGATGAAAAAATAAAATCAGTAGCACAATTTTGGGTAGAAGCACTAAGTAAAATAACACCACAAGACATTACCATATACGGTAAAACAGGAACAGGAAAAACAGCAGTAACACTGTTTGCAAAAAACCAACTAGAAGAAATAGCAGAAAAAAACAACCTAAACATAAGAATAGAATACATACGATGCACAGACTACAACACAGAATACCAAATACTGGCAAAACTATGTCAACAACTCGGAAAACCAGTACCATACAGAGGATGGACAAAAGCAGAAGTAGTAAACACATTCAGAAACTTATTCAACAAAAACATTTTAGGTGAAGACTTAATTTTAATTGTAATACTAGACGAAATCGATGTAATATTAAAAAATGACGGAGACAGTATATTATACACACTAACACGTACAGATAATGTATCAATAACATCCATAAGTAACTATGTTGACTTCAAACGCTTCATAAAACCAAAAGTAAAAAGCAGCCTAAGAGATCGTGAAATAGTATTCCCACCATACAATGCTCAGCAATTATTCGACATTCTAAAGGAACGTTCTGAACTATCATTCAATGATGGCGTAATAACAGAAGGAGTAATCAGTCTATGTTCTGCACTAGCAGCAAAAGAAGAAGGAGACGCACGATACGCATTAGACCTGCTAAAAACATCTGGTGAAATAGCAGATGAAAAAGAATCAGATGTAATAACAGAAGATTTTGTTAAAGAAGCCAAAGACCGTATTGAACACAACAAAATAATAGATGTAGTAATGACATTACCAATACAACAACAAAAAGTACTAGAAGCAATAACCATTCTAACACATAAAAAAGAAGAAATAACATCAGGTTTACTATACGAAGTATACCAAGATTTAGCAAAAAATGACAAAGTATCCTACAGAAGACTGTTCGACTTTATAAATGAACTAGAAATGTTAGGATTAATCTCAGCAAACACCATATCAAGAGGAAGAGGAAAAGGAAGAACTAATATAATAACTCTTCAATGTGATACAGAACTAATTGATCAAGCATTAATCTATAAAGATTAATTCTCCCTTTTTTTATTTTTAATCACTGAATCTAATATTGCCATTCTAACAGGAACACCATAAAAAGCCTGTTTAAAGTACATAGCATTATCCAATTCGTCAACATCAAAATTAATTTCATCAACCCTAGGCAATGGGTGCATTACCACAATATCAGTACCTTCAATATTAGATTTTCTTATAGTATATTGACCTTTTACTTTTAAATACTCTTTCTGATCAGGGAATCTTTCTTTCTGAATTCTAGTCATATATAATACATTAATATCCTGTATGTTATCTAATAACGTAGATTTTATTGAAAATTTACAATTCATTTTATTTAAATCTTCAATAATCTCAGGAGGCATCTGCAATTCTTCAGGGGCAATGAATACCATTTCCACATTAAACATAGCTAAAGCATAAACTAAACTATGAACAGTACGACCATACTTCAAATCACCAACCATTGCAATTTTCAAATTATCCAAATGACCTAATGTTCTTTTAATAGTATACAAATCCAACAATGTTTGACTAGGATGTTGACCAGCACCATCACCAGCATTAATCACAGGAACATCAACTTTATCAGATATGAACCTTGCTGCACCTTCCATGTCATGTCTTATTACAATAGCATCAGTATACTGTGATATAATCTGTGCAGTATCATACAATACTTCACCCTTCTGAACACTAGTACTTTGTTTTTCACTAAAACCTACAACATCTCCACCTAAACGTTTCATAGCAGTTTCAAATGATAATCTTGTCCTGGTTGAAGGTTCATAAAACAATACACCCAATAATTTACCATCCATCTTATGACAAATTTGCTCAGATCTTGCGATTGGCTCCATTTTTTCTGCTTTATCTAAAATATATTCAACATCTTCCTTTGTGAAATCTCTAATTGAAATAATATCAGTCAAGTTAAAACTCATGTAAATCAAATCCCTTTCTATAACTTTCTTGCAAATGTAATATAACCTGTATGGCCTGCCATCCTACTATTAGGTCTGGTCTTATTATTTTTCATTTCAATTTCCCTAACGTTACCCTCTCTAATAGCAATATGTTTAAAACCAGTTTTTGCCAATACTTTACTAACTATCTGGAACTGTTCAATATATGGCGTATAAACAGCAATAAATCCCCCAGTTTTAAGAATTCTATAAGAATCTTCAATAACCTCTGATGGTTTAGGCAAATCAATAAAAACCAAATCAACACTATGATCTTCTTCTTCAAAGCCCTCTGTAACATCTTTATGATGTAACGTTATGTTATTAAAATCTGTTCCTTCAATATTTTCTTTAATAATTTCAACAAAATCTTCCCTAATCTCATAACTAGAAACATGACCTTCAGGACCTACTATATTAGCAAAGAATAGTAAACTGCTTCCTGCCCCAGTTCCTGATTCAACAATTTTACTTCCATATCCTATGCCTGTAAATCCAGTTACTAATCCTAAGTCCTGTGGTAATATTATTGAACATTTCCTTTTCATTAATTCAATATAATCATTAATATTTGGTTCAATAACAGTGTACTTTTTTCCAAGATGAGTTTCAAGAACATCACCTACCTTTGCATTAACTATATCCTCTTCTGGTATAACACCCTTTTCAGTGTGAAACTCTTTATCATGTATTACATATTTTCTATTTTTTCGGTCAACAATTAATTTCATCATAATCCCTTATATTATTATTATAGCTTTTTTTCATAAATTATTTTTCTCTAAATTCAGTGTTAGTTACTTCAATAATATTTTTAGCAGTTTTTTCTCCAATACCTTCAACCTCTTTAAGCTCCTTCTTTGATGCATTTATCATATTTTTTACTGTTTTAAAATGTGATAATAATTTTTTTGCAGATACTGGTCCAATATTTGGTAAACTTTCTGTTATAAACAGTTGTTGTTCTGGCAGTGTCACTGGTTTTGTCTGTGTACGTACACTTACTGGTTTTTTGTTGTCTTTTTCCTGTTCTCTGATTGCTATTCTTTTAATCATAAATGCTGTGTCTGTTTCATTTTGTGTCTGTATTATCGGGATTCTGAAGTCAAGGGCTATTGATGTTAATGCTCCTCTTATTGCATTAGGATGTAAAAATGTGTGGTAAATGTTTTCTCCTTCAATAATCATTAACGGTTTTTTACAGTTGTTCACTAATTCCTTTGCCTGTTGATATAGTCTTTTATCTGTTATTGATTTGCTGAAGTCTTCTACTGTTTTTCGTTCAATAATTATGTCATCTGTTATCTGATAATCGCCTACTGCCATGCTTTTAACGTTTATTTTACAGTTTATTTTGTCTAGTTCTCTCATCATGTTGGAATTTTTTTCACGATAATCAACATATATTTCTGCTTCTGCATTGTCATCTGTTGTTTGTGTGTTAAGGTTATATGATGTTACTTCGTCTTTGGTTGCATAATGGTTGTCTAATGAAATGTTTTCTCTTCTGTATGAGTTATAAACGTTGTTTCTCATTGCTCTTTCTTTTCTTTGACTTGACCAGTAGTATGATTCGTCTAATGTGCCTTTGGTCATTAGTATGAACATTTCTCCTTCATGTTTACGTCCTGTTCTTCCTTTTCTTTGTATCATTCTTATCTCGGATGGTACTGGTTCGTATAGTATAACATAGTCTACTGATGGTATGTCTATTCCTTCTTCTGCTACGCTTGTTGATATCAGTACATTGTATTCTCCTGTTTTAAATGATTCTATTGTTTCTATCTGTTTTTTTTGACTTAATCCTTTGTCATTGTCTCTTGATGCTTGTCCATAGAATCTGAGTGATTTTATGTTGTTTTTTTCACAGTTTTCATATATTGTTTTTGTTGTGTCTCTGAATTGGCTGAATACTATTATTTTATTGTTTTTGTCTTGTTTGATTAATTGTTGTATTAGTTCTATTAGTCTTATCATTTTTGGGTGGTCTACACCTTTTTCAAGATATTTTCTTGTGAGCATCACGGCTTTGTTGAATTTATAATCATTTTTTAATGATCTGGCTGCTTTGGTTTTTTTCTTTTCTAGTTTGTTGAAGTAGTTGTTTAATGTTTTTATGCTTTGTGTTTCAAGTAATTCCTGGGAGTGCATTATGTTTATTACTTCTGTTAGTATTGATACTCCTGTAAAGTATTCCTTTTTGGGCATGCTTGATGATGCTATTTTCTGTTGGAGTCTTGATTGTTCTACCAGTACTTCTTTTTTTGATGGTTTGGCTATTGAATCTATTATGCCTAATTTTTTCAGGGTTTTTAATCTTATTTTTAATGTTTCTGATATTAGGTCTTTTATTTCCTGTAGTTCTGGTGTTAGTTTTACTTTTATCCATTTTGTTTGTACTTGGTTGAAGTATGGTGCTACGTCTGGGTCGTCTTCGCTTTTTATAATAATTTCATTTACATAAATATTTTTTGATACTTCTTTTATTTTGCTTTTTTCCCATCCTGGACTTGCTGTTAATCCTAGTATGAGCTGGTTTTCTGCTTGTTGAACATATTTCTGTGCTAGGTATACGTAGGAGTATGATCCTACTGCATGGTGGCATTCATCGAATATTATTAGTGAAACGTCTTTGAAGTTATATTCTCTTGATATGATGTCTGATTCTACTGTTTGTGGTGTTGCACATATTACTTGGTTGTCGTTCCATAATTGTTTTCTGTCGCTTGGTCTGTCGTTTCCTGTTAAGCTTGCTACACTTGCGTTTAGAAATGTTCTGAAGCTTTTTTCGTGTTGTAGTGCTAATGGTTTGCTCGGGGCTAATATTAGTATTTTGCTGTTTTTGTTATGTTTTAGTCTTTCTGCTGATACTAGTGCTGCTATTACGGTTTTTCCCATTGCTGTTGGTGCTATTATCATTGTGTTTCCTTTTTTTAGCACGCTCATTGCCAGGTTTTGCTGATATAGTCTGCCTTCTATCGTGTTTTTATTTAAATATTCATGTTCTATAAAATTATTCATATAATAATCTTTATGTAAAAAGATTTTAATTAATTCTATTGTTATAAATTTTATGTTTATATAGGTAATTTTAACATTTTATTGTAATAAATGACATTTTATATAAATCTTTAATATAATCAAATAGTTATCAGTATTCTCCTAATAAATAACATAATTTTAAAAGAAAATAATAAATATCTTTTTATTCAAAATATTATCATGGTTTTATAATCATATAATTCATTTAAAATGATTAAAATGAACAAAAATAATATAAAATCAATATTGTTCTTTTTAATGATATTGTTAATATTGTTTGGTCTAACAACAGTATCAGCAATTGAAAATAATGTAACAGACGATACAAACATGCAAGATATTGTTACAGATGATACTGTTCAAACAACAGATTATTCTAACAAAATCGTTAAACAGGATACAATAGCCGATACAACAAAAAGTTCTGATAAATTAAATAATGTTACTAAAAAAAATGCAACTTTATATTGGGGTTATTATGGGGTTGAACCTGATTATGCATATATTAATAAAACATCTTCTTATGGAGTATATTCCTATGATGAAATTGAATCTGTAATATTTAAATTTAATAATGTTGAAAGTCCAACAATGTACGACATACTTGATAATCATTATTTTTATACAGAGTATACTCCTGATTCATTGGGTCCATTAAATATTACTGTTATTTATCCCGGAAATGATGAATTTAATCCTGTATCAATCAGCACGATTTTAAATGTTACTAAACCAATAGGAAATTATTTTCTGAATTGGATATCAACTAGTGTAGAACTTGGTGATACTATAGAATTAAACGGATACTACTATATTGATGATGATGAGTATTATTTTGTTAACAAAGAGGTAACACTTAATTTTGATGGCACTAATTATACTACAACTGTTCGTGATGACACAAGTTTTTCTTTTGTAATCACACCGACAAAAATAGGTGAATATCCGACATTAATCACATTTGAAGGTGATGAAACCTATGATAAATGTAGTGTTGAAGGAAGTTTAATAGTTACAGAAAAAGAAAATTCTGATGATAATCATGTTAATATAAAAGAAAATGATAAAAAAACTAATATTCATGATGATAATTCAGTAATTTCCATTAAAAAGTTATTGTCACGTTTTGATAATTATAATCATAGGGTTTCTGTTAATAAGTTAATACAATCTTCTGATAATGAAGATAAAGTTAATGCTGGTCTTGATAACAATATCACAAATGAAACTTCAATAAATAATACGGAAGATGTAAATGAATCTGTTGCTGTTGGTAATAATGATGGTAGTCCATTGACAGATACATCAACATTAATAATTATTGTATTAATTGTAGCAGCTGTTGTAGTAGTATTATTATTTGTTAGTAAAAAATCATAAATTCTTTTTTTTATTTATTTTTTTTAAATTATATTATTAAATATTCAACTAATTAAATTAATGTTAAGTAAAAAATAGTAATTTAAATTGGAGGTTATTTTATTTAAAAGAAAATGTCATATGTGATGTTAATAATCTTCGTATAACATACACATATCTTAACAATTTTTTCATGTTATCATATCAATTAAGTTTTCCACAGTATCATAGACAACATCTAATTTACACATATTAGGAACATAATTTGCAGCCTTAGCAGAATTAACACCTAACACCTCATAATCCAATTCCTCAACAGGAGCAACCACCATACAGGTATCAGATACAATCTTACCACCAGCAGCCTCAATAATATCAGAAAAACCACACTGTTGACTAATAGCCTTTATAGCCTTAGAAGTACAAATCCATAAATCCTTCTTAAGCTTCTTACCATTAACAAGCTGAGCAACCTTTTGAATTTCACTAATACTAGCATGAGGACATCCCAGACAAACAAGATCAGGAACCTTATCAGTAGTACTTAAACCATCCAAATTATCCTTAACAATTTTTTCATCAACATCAACAACTTCAAGTTCATCAAATGTTTCATGATATCTGGCAAAATCTGCTTCAGGAGTCACATCCTCAACATGATAAATACTTACAGCACCACTAGAAGCAAGGGCCGCACCCAAAGTCTTAAGATTATTACGTCCAGGATTAGTGTTTAATTTAAAATAAGGATTCTTATCATTAACAATTTGTCCAGCATAATAACCAAGAGCACCAATTTCTGCCTCATTAGTAAAATCATAATCAACATCAAATATAATATCTGCTTTCCTATTTTCAAGAATATGATTTCCATAATATGGTGTTCTTCCAACAATAGCTGCAAGTAATGCACTAGGACCGCCTTCACGATTACTTCTTGCACCAATAACACTGTTTACATAACATACTGCACTAGACTCTGACCATGCTACATGCTCATTTAACAGTGGAGTGTTACCAATCAGATATGGTGTACAAGTACATGTACTCATAACACCAATACTTTCATAACCTCTGATAATGTCAATCTGCTTTTTGGTAAATTCTTCACTAAAACCAAGTTCTTCCCAGTTTTCTATGTCAACACCAGCAGGATTAAGCATAGTTTCTAATTCCACATCTGCCTTAAGACCCAGATCTACAACAAAATCTAATCCTGCATCACCAATTGTTTTATATGAAACTCCAGAAACCTGGGCGGATGTAATAGGAATCATCTTTTCAGCATCATATATTTTTCCCAGACTAACCAGGATTTCCATACATTCAGCTTTTCCTTCCCCATATTCACCATTGTACATATCTTCTTCATACTTTGTAAGTTGCATACTCACCACTTCAACCTATTAATTGTTTATCTGATATTCTACCATTTCATCTACAAGATTTATAAAATTATCTTTTTGATCAAAAGGTATAGTTGCACCTGCTGCAATATTATGACCACCACCAGAACCATTAAAATTGTTTGATGCCTGATTCATAATAACGCCTAAGTTAACACCTTTTTCAATCATATTATCAGTAGTTCTGGCAGATATCTTAATTAAATTGTCCATCTTCATCAAACTTAATATTGGTTTGTCAGGTAATATGCCCAGTTCCATACCAATACTGCTGACTGCAGCAGCAATCTGTTTCTGCTCCTTATCTTCAGTATAAATGTACTGCATATTTTCCTTCTGAATACTGCCTTCACGTTTTATCCATTCAATTCCATCCTGCATATTACTACTATACTTGGATAATAAGTTTAAAGCAAAGTCCATCTGATTATACTTACCCATTTCTATACTAATAGCAGCAGTATATTCCTTATTCTTTCCACAAGCATTTAATAAACTAGCATACTCTTCAACATTAGTTAATTCACGCCTAATATTTGGAATGGTATATGTTTCACCATATATATCCTCATTGATTGAAGTTAATTCACTTTTTAGAGTATCATATTCCTCATCATCCAACTGGTGTAATAATTTGTCTTTAGGAACATTAATCTTATCCAGGAATTCACCACTTTCTTCTATAAAACCGGATAATCCCTTAAGCACTGGAGTATAAGTGTATGCTATTGACTTATTTAATGGTTGGGTATTGCTGTAGGCTAATTTAAGTTCATCTTTAACAATCATGCTTTCATGTTCTAATGCTTCATCTAAAATTAGTTTATTAATACCTTGAGGACCATTCTTTAACTGCATATCTCCACATGCACCAGTTAATGCCAGGCCTGCTAACTCATAGTATCCATAATCATGAACTGATAAGTAGGATAATCCTGAACCACTAACTTCTTTGGTTCCATCAATATTAAATATATGTGGATTCACATGGACAATCTTCTTATAATCAACCTGCATTTCAGGATCCACATCATCAGGGAATTGATGATGATCTGCTATTATCACGTCTCCGCTAAGTTTTGAAATGCTTTCAAGACATCCACTACCCATATCTGAGAAAATAAATAGTTTATAATGAGATTTGGTAAGTTCTTTCACATTACTATCTCTTAATCTTGGTAGTATAGTAATATGGAATTTTCCTCCTGCCTTCTTAATTGCATTGGCAAAAATTCCGGCAGAAGTTAATCCATCAGCATCATTGTGAGAAATAATTCTCACAACATGCTGGTTATCAATATGTGATTTTAGTAAATCACAAGCTTCATCAGCCCTATTTAACAAGGAGAGCTGCTGTTGTTGGGTCATATCTCCATCCTTCAGGAAGAACGTTGTTTCTTGTGTAGTATTTTACTAATCTTCTGATTCTGGATTCTATTTTCATTAATCCTCTTTTAGAATGTAAATCTTTTGGATTTTCTTCTAAGTGTTCTCTGATGTTTACTGCTCTTTTAATTAAGTTAAGTAAGTCTTCTGGGTATTCGAAGTCAGTACCGTTGTCTTTTAAGATTTCAGTAATTTTTTTACCGAGAACTGATTTTGTACTAGGTATTCCGTATTGGTCTCTTAATATGATACCAATTTGGCTTGTACTTTGTCCTTCTCTGTGTAATTTTACGATTAATTCTACTATTTCGTCATCAGTCATTTCTAACCATTCTGGTTTATCTGCCATAAAAAAATCTCCATATAATACTTTTTTTTTAAGTAATTTTACATTATTCTTATAAAAAATATTATTATTTATTTTATAATGTAAATAAAAATTTATAATTCACTTTCTGAATACCATTTAGCAAACTTTTCCATGGATATTCTTCTGTGTGAACATTCATTTTTTTCATCAGTGGTAAGTTCTCCAAATGTTTTATCATATTTTTCAACATAAAAGAGTGGATCATAAGCAAATCCATTGTTACCTTTTTCTTCTGATAAAATTTCTCCAGAAACAGTGCCTAAAAAAGTCTTGGGTTCACATTTGGGTTTGCAATAACCAATACATGACCTGAATTCGGCGTATCTGTCCTGCTTGTCTTCTAATAATTTTATAATGCCCTTGTTAGTAATGGTATCCTGAACATATGAAGAGTATGTTCCCGGAAAATCATTAAGTGCTCTTATAAATAGGCCAGTATCATCTACTATAACCGGTTTTTGAAGTAATTCTGCAACATACTTTGCTCCATAAGCTGCAACTTCTTCTATTGAGCCCTGAACCTCAGGATAACCAGGGTTTTCATGGTCAACTTCTATACCAAATTTTTCAAAAATACCTCTTGCCTCTTTAACTTTATGTTCGTTTCCAGTAATAAATGTTACTATCATTTCTATCAATTATTATATATATTAAAAACTAGTACAAAAAAATATTGATATAAAATAATATTGGGGGGAGGGGTGGTTAATTAATTAAAAGTATTATCCGAATACTGCACGTGTAACTTCTTCAAGTTTAGTAAGGTATTCTTCCGGTGTTATGCCTTTAAGGTAAGCATATAATACACTTCCACCAGCACCTACTCCTTCTTTAACTGATCCTTTAGCAAAACTTGCAAGACCAGGATGGGTTGAGTTTTCCATTTTAGGATCAGCTGCATATACTGCAACATCAGCTATCTGGTTTACAATATCTAAGATGTCACTAGTTTCATCGTTAGCCACGTATACTGTTGTTGCAATTGCAATATTTGAGAAGTCAAAGTCTGGTTTGATTGATTTAATTACTGCTATAACAGCTGTCATCTGGGTTCCACCAGCAAGTGTAACAGGAACTGTACTACCAATTGCCAGACCTGCTGCTGCAATAATTGTAGGGTCACCAGCAATTTCAACAGCTTTAAATGCATCATCTTTTAAGTCTCCAGGTTTAACATTATTTTTTTCTAAAGCTGCATTTACTACACTTGTTTTAAGTTCATGTGGATTGTGCATCATACATCCACTAATTTTTCCTTCAACATCATATCCGAGTGCTGTTAATACTCCCTGTGCAGTTGTTGTACCTGCAGGTGTTGATTCACCAATCATAATATGGTCTGCAAGTTGTGATAATAGTTTACCTGTTTCTACTGCATTTTCGAATATTTCTTCAGGATTTGGAACACCTTTTCCTTCTCTTAAGTCTCCACCAGGTTGACCGTTTAGGCTTATGTATGGTGTTTTTGGTTCCACTTCAAGTCCTGCACTAACAGCAACAAATGGCATATCCAATAGTTCATATGTTGTTTTTGTAAGTACTCCTGGTGTTGGTGCAGGTACTTCATCAGATTCTGTTATTGCTATTTCAGGAAGACTTAATGCTGCATTTTTTAACATTAACTCAACATCTAATGCAGGGGTGTATGGTGTCATTTCAGGACTTCCACCTGCTCCACTTATTCCTTCGATTTTTGATACTTCTGTGTTACCGAGTACACATGCGAATACCATGTTTTCTGATTTTTCTAGTTCTTTTAATACTTTGTCTGATCCAAATATTTTAACATTGTCTACCATTGTTATTCCTCTTTAATTAATTAACAAATATAATATTAATTATTTAATTCAAATATATTAATAATTGTGAATAAAAATTAAAAATTGCTTGATTTAACGGCTTTATATTTAAGATTTTTTGATTATTAGGTGTTATTATGATATGTTTAGGTATTGAAGGAACTGCAGAAAAAACAGGTATAGGTATTGTTGATAGTGATGGAAATATACTTGCTACATGTGGAGATCAGTTATACCCTGAAGTTGGTGGAATTCATCCAAGAGAAGCAGCAAATTTTCATGCAGAACATATAGTTCCACTAATAAATGATGCACTGGAAGAATCAAGTTTAACATTAAACGATATTGACCTTGTGTCATTTGCAAAGGGACCCGGACTAGGTCCTGCACTAAGAACTATTGCAACAGCAGCAAGAAGTTTATCACAAAACATTAACGTACCATTAATAGGTGTGAATCATTGCATAGGACATGTTGAAATCGGAAAACTAACAACCGGAGCAACCGACCCAGTCACATTATATGCTAGTGGAGGAAATACACAAATAATAAGCTACGAAACAGGAAGATACCGTATCATCGGTGAAACACTAGACATAGCTATTGGAAACTGTCTTGACCAGTTCAGTAGAGACATAGGACTTGGACATCCGGGAGGTCCAATAGTAGAAAAACATGCACAAAACACTGATGAAACAATAGAACTACCATACATAGTAAAGGGTATGGACTTATCCTTTTCAGGAATACTGACAAGTGCAATAAACAAATACAAACAGGGAGTAGACCTTGACATTGTATGTAACAGTTTCCAGGAAACATGCTTTGCAATGCTATGTGAAGTAACAGAAAGAGCCCTTAGCTACACGGGAAAAACAGAAGTATTATTATGTGGTGGAGTAGCTGCAAACAAAAAGCTAAGACAAATGTTAAAACAGATGTGTGACGAACACTATGTTGACTTCTATATGCCACCAATGAAATACTGTGGAGACAATGGATCAATGATAGCAAGACTGGGATTATTGTCATATGATAAGGGATTAACGGGAATAGAAAACAGTTACATTAATCCAAAGTATCGTACAGACCAGGTAGAAGTAACATGGATAGATAAAAAAATAGAACATAACCTGGAGTTACCAGATAACATAGCATACAAGGGAGCAGAAGCAGACATAACCGAAACAGTATATGGTGATGAGGAAGCAATAATTAAAAAAAGAGTTTCAAAGAATTATCGGACAAAAAATTTGGATGATAAGTTACGCATGGAAAGAACCAAGGAAGAGGCAAAACTGTTACATGACTGTAAAAAGTATGATGTAAGAACACCATTCATATACTCAGTAGACTTGGCTAACTATAGTATTATAATGCAGAAAATAAATGCAATACAGTTACAGGAAAAGATAGAGAAAACAAGCACTGATAATTTAAGGGAACTCTTGGTAAATACGGGTATGATGGTAAGACGAATGCATGATGGTGAAATAATACATGGAGATCTTACCACGGCAAACATATTGATAAGTGATGATAATCCTGTATTCATTGACTTTGGACTGGGAAAATACAGTAATCTATTGGAAGATAAGGGAACTGACTTGCTCGTATTTAAGAAGTCACTTACAACAGTAATACCTGATGATTGTGATAAGTTGTTCAACTGGTTCATCAAGGGATATGATGATACAAAGATAACTGAAAAAATAGAAGAAATAGAAAAAAGAGGAAGATACCTCTAAACATACCTTTTTTTTATAAAACTAATGATAATATTAAAACTAAAGCTCCAACAATCCAACAATAATATGCAAATACGTCTAAACTCCAACCTTTAATCATTTTCA
>CAMNFZ010000020.1 GCA_946537725.1 uncultured Methanosphaera sp. | reverse complement strand
TTTTTTTTTATTTTAATTTTTATAATATTATGTCAGTTATTGATATATTTTTTTTAACGTTATGTTATTTTTTTGTTAATTGTTTTATTGTAGTTTGTATTGTTTGTATTAATTTTAATCTTATTTTAAGCTAAAAAGTATTACTTTTTTTAAAAATAGTAATATTTAAATATGGATTTTTATAAACCTAATCATAATTAATATTAAACATGAAAAAAGTAATACAAAATACATAAAAATTCTAAAAATTGTAATACTTTTCAAGATATTAATTACTTCATATTTTAACTTATTTAAAACGAGGAAAATTAAATGGATAAAAAATATATTATAATCGGAATAATTGCAATTATTGCAGTCATAGGAATTGCAGCATTTGCAATGAATTCTGGATCCTCACAAAGAGCAGCAGATGAATTAGTTATGGCTGTGTCTGTACATGGAGGAGAACCAGAAGCTGGTTTTGATCCATTAGCTGAATGGGCAACCGGAACAGAACCACTCATACAAAGTACAATATTTAAAAAAGATGCTAATGGAACATTAGTAAATGATTTAGCTACTAATTACACTGTATCCTCAGACTTAAAAACATATGATATAACACTACGTGATGATGTAAAATTCACAGATGACACAAAATTAACAGCTAAAGATGTAGCATTCACTTACAATAAAGCTAAAGAAAATGGGATAATCGATTTAGACAATTTGAATGAAGTAAAAGCAGTTGATGATACACATGTGTCATTCGTATTAAACAAAACAGATTCAACATTCATTCACAAATTAACTCAATTAGGTATAGTACCTGCAGACAGTTACAACAATGAAACATATGGTGAACACCCAGTTGGATCTGGACCTTACAAATTAACACAATGGGATAAAGGACAACAAGCAATTTTCGAAGTAAATGAAAATTACTATGGAGAAAAACCATACTACAAAAAAATTACTAATCTATTCATGGAACCTGATGCAGCATTCGCAGCAGCTAAAAATGGTGAAGTGGATGTAGTGGAAGTACCATTATCCTACTCAAACGAAACAATAGAAGGTATGCATCAAGAAATCTATCCATCAGTAGATGTAAGATACATAGGTTTACCATACAATAACGAAACCACAAACGAAGATGGAAATATTGTAGGAAACAACATTACTGCTGATCCAGCAATAAGAGAAGCTATAAGTACTGGTATCAGTCGTCAAGCAATGGTGGAAGGAGCATTCAATGGACTAGGAAATGTATCATACACAGGAATAAGCGGAATGTTACCATTTGCATCAGATGCAACCATTGAAGATGGAAAAGTAGATGAAGCAAAACAAATCCTGGAACAAGCAGGTTGGAAAGACACAGATGGTGATGGAGTAAGAGAAAAAGATGGAGTAAAAGCATCATTTGAATTAGATTATGCTTCAAGTGATTCAACAAGACAAGCAGTAGCACTTCAATTCTCAGAACAAGTAAAACCATTAGGTATTGAAGTAACACCTAAAGGAAAAACATGGGATGAAATGGACTCTACTAAATTCAACATACCAATAGTATGGGGAGGAGGTTCTTCTGATCCATATCAATTATATAAATTCTACGATTCTGAAGTAGCAGCAACAGGTTACAGCAACCCGGCAGCATACAATAATTCACAAGTAGATTCATTAATTGATTCTGCAATGTCTAATCCAAGTGTAGATGCATCATATAGTACATGGGAAGAAGTACAATCTACAGCTATGAATGATAATCCATATATATGGGTTGGTACACTGGACTACTTGTTCTTTGTAAGTGATAATGTAGATATGTCAAACAGTACTCATACTATTTATCCACACGGTGGAGATGTATGGGGTAACATTTATGATTGGAAGTCAGTTAATGCAACTCAATCAAGTTAATCAGAAGTTAAGATGAGATTTTTTCTCATCTTTTTTTTTAAACTATTTTTTAAAGGAGTATGATATTATTAACTCTCAAAAACTTATGAAATTTTTAGGTTATAAAGCAGTACGATTGTTTATATTATTAGTTGCTGTTGCAGCCGTTAGTTTTTTGATGATAGAATTGTCTCCAATAGATCCTGTTAAGTCATATGCAGCTGAAATGGGTGCAAGTGTACAGCAAATGGCAGCATTAAGATCATATTGGCAAGTAGATGTTCCAACATATCAAAAACTATTGGATTGGCTATTTGATCTATTACAGTTAAACTTAGGAGTATCTTTAATATATAGAATTCCAGTAGTAAACGTAATCCTTGACAAATTCACTGCATCTGCAATTTTAATGATAACATCATGGGCAATTTCAGGTGTCTTCGGATTCGTTTTAGGAATTGTTGCCGGAGCAAAAGAAGGAAGTTGGATAGATAAAATCATTAAGGGGTACTGTTATTTACTACAATCTTCTCCTGCATTCTGGATAGGATTAATAATAATGATGATTTTTTCAGTATATCTTCGATGGTTCCCAACGGGACTGGCAGTACCAGTTGGAACATTAGCTAGTGAAGTAACATTCTTTGACTGGTTATATAGGCTAATTTTACCAGCATTCACATTAAGTATTGTGGGAATAGCATCCATTGCATTATATACACGTGACAGATTAGTAAATATCTTAAACAGTGATTATTTCCTATTCGCACGAGCAAGAGGAGAAAGTCATTGGAGTATTATAAAAAGACATGGAATCAGAAATGTATTGTTACCAGCAATTACTCTACAGTTCATGTCATTTAGTGAATTATTTGGTGGAGCAGTACTGGTAGAACAAATATTTTCATATCCGGGTATAGGTCAAGCAACTGTAGCAGCAGGATTAAGATCAGATGTTCCATTATTACTTGCAATAGTATTAATCAGTACAGTCTTCGTATTTGTAGGTAACACAATAGCAGATGTATTGTATAAATACGTGGATCCAAGAATGAGAGGTGAAGATGATGAGTAAGGTTGGTTTTTTAAACCCGTTAAATTCAATGAATTTACGACAAAAAACAATATTATTAATTGCAGTTATAATATTGGTATTAGTTACCATTTTTCTCTCCAGTTATTCTATAGATACTTCTACAATGGTTACAAACTTCATGGCACGTAACCAGGCGCCATCATTTGAACATTTATTCGGAACAGACTGGCTAGGTAGGGACATGTTCACAAGAACAATCAAAGGTCTCGGATTAAGTATAATGATAGGAGCAATCGCAAGTATCTTGTCCAGTATTGTTGCAATGATAATGGCATTCCTATCAAGCATTAATAAATATGGTGACACTTTAATGGCATGGCTTATAGATTTCTTCTCATCAATACCTCACTTATTGCTTCTTATAATGATATCAATATGTTTAGGTAAAGGAGCAATCGGAGTAATTATAGGAGTAGCATTTACTCACTGGACATCTCTTGCCAGAGTATTAAGAGTAGAAATTAAGGAAATAAACACTTCAGAATATGTTAACCTTGCTCGCAGGTTAGGTAAAGGAAATCTGTGGGTTGCAAAGGAACATATACTTCCATTGGTTGTAACTCAAATTATAGTAGGAACATTACTCATATTCCCTCATGCAATCATGCACGAAGCAAGTATAACATTCTTAGGATTTGGTTTATCACCACACGAACCAGCTATTGGTATAATATTATCAGAATCAATGAGTTACCTAACAATGGGTGATTGGTGGCTTGCATTCTTCCCAGGAGCAGCATTACTTATTGTAGTATTATTATTCGACATATTAGGTGAACAAATTGAAAAACTACTTGATCCTACAAAAGCACAGAAATAAGAGGTAAAAATTATGGATGATTTATTAAATGTATCAAATATATCAATATCCTTTACTCAATATGTACAAGGATTAAATCAGCATGTGCTGAAAGTAATTTCTGATTTATCCCTAAGTGTAAAAGAAGGGGAAGTAGTTGCAATTCTAGGTTCCAGCGGATCTGGAAAAAGTTTATTGGCTCATGCAATTCTTGGAATATTACCTGAAAATGGAAACTGTGAGGGTGATATTGTATTCAAGGGAGAAGTTTTATCACAGGAACGAAAGGAACAACTAAGAGGAAAAGAGATATGTCTAATTCCACAGTCAGTTAACTTCCTTGATCCTCTGATGAAGGTTGGAGAACAGGCAATTGGTGATGTTCCGAAAGAAGAAAGAGAAGAAGCATTTAAAAAACAACGTGATGTATTCAGTAAATATGGTTTAAGTGAAGAAGTAGATGATTTGTACCCTTTTGAATTATCAGGGGGAATGGCAAGAAAAGTTCTCTTGTCAACGGCTTTGTTATCAAATCCTGAATTGGTGGTTGCTGATGAACCAACACCAGGTCTTGATTCACAGAGTGTAAAAGAAACGATAAAAGATATAAAACAAATGGCACAAGATGGAAAGGGTGTTTTGTTAATTACTCACGAAATAGATGTTGCACTCAAAACGGCTGATAGAATTGCAATATTCTACTCAGGATATGTTATTGAAATAAACAAAACAGAAAATTTCAATGATGTGAACAACTTATTACATCCTTATACTAAATCATTGATTGAAGCTTTACCCCGTAACGGTTTTAAGTTAACTGAAGGTGTTCAACCATTGGATGATGTGGATGGATGTCCTTACTTTGAAAACTGTCCGATAAGGGATGATTTCTGTAAGAACAATATTCCATCTTTAATTGAACATGATGGTGTAATGATTCGTTGTCATAAATATAATGGGGAGGTAGAATAATGTATCTTAATGCTAACAATATATCTTTTGCTTATAAGAAGAATAAGCCAATATTGAAAAATATTTCTATCTCTATACCTGATAATAAGGTGATAGGTTTAATGGGGGATAGTGGTAGTGGAAAAAGTACATTATGTAAGGTAATTACTGGTTACATAGAAAATTATACTGGAACGGTAACACTTGATAGAGAAGTAATTAATAATAAGGGTTATCATCCTGCTCAACTGATTTTCCAGCATCCTGAAAAGACAATGAATCCTAAATGGAAAATGCATAAAGTCTTAGAGGAATCTTGGAATCCTCCTCAGGAACTTATGGATACTTTTGGTTTAAAGGATAATTGGTTGGGTAGATGGCCTAATGAATTGTCTGGTGGTGAATTGCAGCGTTTCAGCATTCTTAGAGCTTTAAATCCTAATACTAAGTTTATTATTGCTGATGAGATTAGTACTATGCTTGATGCTGTTACTCAGGTACAGATTTGGGATGCTTTGCTTGATTATTGTAAGCATAATAAAATTGGAATATTGGCTGTTAGTCATGATAAAGAGTTGTTGGATGTTATAGCTGATGATATTATCTTATTTGATGATATCAATAAATTATAACTTTTTTTATATTTTTTTTTAAAAGTATTACTTTTTTCTAATAAATTCATCAAAAAGTAATACATATATCAAAATTCGTAATATTTAAATATCTATGTTCATATATCTAACTTTATGTATTAAGATATTGATATTTAGTATTACTTTTATATCAAATTTTGGCATAAAAGTAATACCTTCTATTATTCTTAATCAGCATAATATGGAGAAAAATAACTATGGATAACAAAATAAAATATGCTATTATAGCAGTTGTTGTTATTATCATAGCTATCATTGCAGTTTCTTCAATGTTAGGTAACAATAAAGACAATGACCCAACACATATTGTCTTAACAGTACCTGGACACACTGGAGAGCCTGAAACTGGATTCAACCCACTAACAGGATGGGGGAATGGACACCTAAACTTCAACCCATTAGTACAAAGTACACTCTTCGGTTCAGATGAAAATGGTAGTTTCGTAAATGATTTAGCAACAAATTATAGTATAAGTGATGACAGACTAACCTGGACAGTAAAAGTACGTGATGATGTTAAATTCACAAACGGTGAAAAACTAACAGCCAAAGATGTAGCTTTCACATTCAATGAAGCAAAAGTAAGTGATGGAGAACTTGACCTTACAAACCTTGAAGAAGCTAAAGCTGTTGATGACACAACCGTAGAATTCAAACTCAAAAAACCTCAATCAACGTTTATTTATGATTTAAGATATGTTGGTATTGTCCCAGAAAAAGACTACAACAATGAAACATATGGTTCAAACCCTGTAGGATCAGGACCATACAAACTCAAACAATGGGACAAAGGACAACAAGCAATCTTCGAATACAATGAGGAATACTATGGAAAAGAACCATACTTTAAACAAATAACAATGGTGTTCCCTGAAGAAGATAATGTACTACAATTAGTAAAATCAGGAGAAGTAGATGTAGCAGAAGTACCTATATCAGCATATGGTGAAAAAATAGATGGATACAAATTAGTGGAATTTGAAAGTCCAAGAGCACAAGGATTATCCTTGCCTTACTTACCAGATACAGGATTAAAAACAGCTGATGCTGGAAGTCCAATAGGTAACAATGTAACCTCTGATCCTGCTATCAGAAAAGCATTAAACATAGGAATTAACAGACAAGCAATAGTTGACTCAGTATACAAAGGATTAGGTAAAGTAGAATATACTGGAGTTGATTCATTACCATTTGCAAATGAACAAGCAAAAATAACAGACAACAAACCGGACGAAGCTAAACAAATACTAGAACAAGCAGGTTGGAAAGACACTGATGGTGATGGAATAAGAGAAAAAGATGGAGTAAGAGCTTCATTTGAAGTATATTATCCACCAAACAAACAAGACAGACAATCACTTGCAACAATCATATCAGAACAAGCTAAAGACTTGGGAATAGAAATAAAATTACAATCAGCAGACTGGGATACAATATATACAAAAATGTATTCACAAGCAGTAGTAATGCAACAATCATCAGACAATCCATATTCAGCGGTATATCAACAATACCACAGTAAATCTCCAGAAGAATTAGTAGATTCTGATTACAGAAACCCTAATGCTTATAACAGTTCAGAAGTAGATGCAATACTTGAACAGGGTATGGGTGCTGGAACTCTTGAAGATGCATATCAATACTGGAGTCAAGCAGCATACACTGGAAGTGGAGCTGGATTTGGTCCAAATGGTGATTCACCATGGTTATGGGCTGCAGATAACCACTTCGGATATTTTGTTAAAAATGATATTGATATGAAAACAATATCCAAATTAGGTCAAGATTATTATTGTAACATACTTGATTGGACTCGTACTAATTCTACAAGTTAGGTAATTAAAAGTTATTTACTTTTAATTTTTATTTTTTTTTATAGGAGGCTTTTATTTTTGAATAATAGAACAAAAACATTTATTAGAAATAAAGCAATTCATTTCATACTTTTAATGCTTGCAGTAGCTATTTTTAGTTTTGTTTTATTGGAATTATCTCCTATTGATCCGGTCAATGCTTACCTTAAACAAGCAGTTATTTCTCCAGAACAAAGAATAATGCTTGAGCAGTATTGGGGAGTGAATCAACCATTAACAACTAAAATTTGGGGTTGGTTAAGTAATTTACTGCAAGGTAACTTAGGTACTTCTTTAATCTATAGAGTACCTGTAGTGGATGTTATAGTGGAAAGGTTCATGGCATCATTCGTATTAATGTTCTTTTCATGGATAATAAGCGGATTTTTAGGATTTGGATTAGGAATAGTTGCAGGAAAAAACAAAGGTGGTTGGATAGATAAATTAGTTAAATTATACTGTTATATTCTACAATCAGCACCATCCTTCTGGATAGGACTACTTATACTTATTATATTCTCGGTTGAACTGGGATGGTTCCCTATTGGTATGAGTGTAGCTATAGGAACTGTTAGTTCAGATGCTACAATATGGCAGTGGCTGGCAAGACTAGTGTTACCTACTTTAACATTAAGTTTGGTTGGAGTGGCACCTATTGCAATGTATACACGAAATGAATTGGTTAATGTATTATCATCAGATTATATTCTCTTTGCACGTGCAAGAGGAGAATCTGGATGGCCATTAATAGAAAGACAGGCCTTAAGAAATATATTATTACCAGCATTAACACTTCAATTCCAAAACTTTGCAGAATTATTTGGTGGAGCAGTGTTGGTAGAGCAAGTATTTTCTTATCCTGGAATAGGACAGACAGCTGTAGCTGCAGGACTTCAAAGTGATGTAACTTTACTATTGGGAATAGTATTGGTTAGTGCAGTATTTGTATTTGTCGGTAACTTATTGGCAGATGTAATGTACTTCTTTGTTGATCCAAGAATTAGGGAGAATGAGTATCTTGACAAAAACTGAAGAAAACAAACAAGGATTTTTAAATCTTAACCTAAGAACAAAAACTCTCCTGGTTACGGTAATAGCATTAATAATACTGGTTTCAGTATTCTTAAGTAATTTCTTAATAGATCATCAAGCAGTATTGACAAGTAACTTCTATAATATAAACCAGGCGCCATCATTTGAACACTTATTTGGAACAGACTGGATGGGAAGAGACATGTTTATGAGAACACTTCTTGGTCTTGGAATAAGTATAGGTGTAGGAGCATTTGCTTCAGTAATAAGTACTGTAGTGGCAATATTACTGGGGGTATTTTCCAGTGTGAACACATTAGTGGACGAAGTAGTAACAGCAATAATTGACTTATTTGGTTCAATACCTCATATATTATTAATCATCCTAGTATCACTAGCCTTTGGTGGAGGATACTATGGGGTAATTATGGCTGTTGGTTTAACCCATTGGACTCCATTGGCAAGGGTTCTTAGGGCTGAGATAAAGAAGATTAACACAAGTGAATACATTAAATTATCAAATGAATTTGGAAAATCTAAATTATGGATTGCAAAAAAACATATCTTCCCATTAATAATATCTCAAATCATAGTAGGGGTAATATTGATGTTCCCTCATGCAATCATGCACGAAGCAAGTATATCTTTCCTTGGTTTTGGTTTACCTGCTCATGAACCGGCTATTGGAATTATACTGGCAGAATCAATGAAATATCTTAGTATGGGATACTGGTGGCTGGCATTCTATCCTGGATTGTCTTTACTATTATTAGTACTATTATTTGATTTAATAGGTGAAAATGTGCATAGATTGTTAGATCCACAGAGTGCACAAGAGTAGGTGTTAAGTATGAGTAAATTATTGGAAGTAGAAAAGTTATCAATTTCTTTCTCACAATATTTTAAGGGTCTTGAGCAAAGAGAACTTAAGGTTTTGTCTGATTTGACTATGGATGTTGATGATCATGAAATATTAGCTGTTCTTGGAAGTAGTGGTTCTGGAAAAAGTTTACTTGCACATGCTATTTTGGGGATATTGCCTTCAAATGCTAAAATAGCTGGTAGTATAAGATATAAAGGTAAAGAAATGGATGATGAATTAAAAGAGGAACTCAGAGGAAAAAAAATAAGTTTTATTCCACAATCTGTAAATAATTTGAATCCACTTATGAAAGTTAAAGACCAAGTTATAGGTTATACTGAATCTGAAGAAGAAAAACAGGTTTTGGTTAAGAAACAAAGAGAAATTTTCAACCAATATAACTTGTCAGAAGAAGTTGATGAGATGTATCCATTTCAATTATCTGGTGGTATGGCACGTAAGGTATTAATATCCACGGCTTTACTTAATGATCCTGAAATAATTATTGCTGATGAACCTACGCCGGGTCTTGATGAACAGGCAGTGGAAGAAACTATCAATAACCTTGTGGAACTTAAGGAAAAAGGTATTGGTATGATTTTAATTACTCATGATATACATACGGCTATAGAGACAAGTGATAGAATAGCAATATTGTATCTGGGGTATGTGATAGAAATTACTGATACTAAAAACTTTTCTGGTGATGGAAAGAATCTTTTACATCCTTATACCAGGTCTCTTTATAGGGCTCTTCCTGAAACTCATTTTGAGTTAACTGAGGGTCATCAACCATCTTATCAGCATATTCCTAAAGGATGTCCATATCATGAAAACTGTCCTCATCAGGTAAGGGAATGTCATTATGAATTACCAGAGCTCAGGGAGTTAAATGGTACTGTTATCAGATGTTTTAACCCATTGGTGGATGGTGAATAAAGATGGATACTCTTAAAGCAGAAAATGTTAATTTTGGTTATGGTTCTCATCAAATTCTCAAGAATTTGAATTTTGAAATGAATAATAATCAGGTCATAGGTTTATTTGGTGATAGTGGTAGTGGTAAAAGTACTTTATGTAAGGTTTTAACAGGATTTATTAATGATTATGAGGGTAATATTACTGTTAATGGCCAAAAACATAAAGGCGGTTATAATCCTATTCAGCTTATTTATCAGCATCCTGAAAAAGTTATGAATCCACGTTGGAAGATGAAGGATGTGCTTGAGGAATCTTGGATGCCTGATGACAGTTTGCTTGATGAATTCGGTATAAAAAGGGAATGGTTTGGCCGTTACCCATCTGAGTTATCTGGTGGAGAATTACAGAGGTTTAGTATCTTAAGGTCATTAAATCCTAAGACCAAGTTTATCATTGCTGATGAGATTAGTACTATGCTTGATGCGGTTACTCAGGTACAGATATGGGAAAGTTTATTGACGGTTGCCCGTAAGAATGAAGTGGGAGTACTTGTAGTTAGTCATGATAAAAACTTGTTAAACAGGATTTGTGATGATATAGTTTATCTGGCTGATATTACTGACTAAATAATCCTTTATTTTTTATGGACTTTATTGTCCTTTTTATTTATTCTTTTTCTTAATTATTTATAATGAATTGTTACTATTTTTATATGATGAATATTTGTTTATAAAAAGTCAATTAATAAAATAACAGATAATAAATGTTGGTTTGAATATATAAGTAAATAAATTAAGTGGTAATTATAAAATTAAAGTTAACTAGTTTTTTTTTTTAGTTTAAAAAAATATGGATGATTGAAGGAGGAATAGGGGGGGGTGTATTATAAATGGAATGAGTTTAATCATTTAATTAGTTATTGCTTGACAATACATTTCCTCGTCTTTAAGTATTATTTTAATTTTTCCTTCTTCTTCAAGTTGTTTAATTATAACTGGTATGTCCTCGTAGGGTACTGGAATAGGGGTTTCCTCGGAAATTAGTAGAGGCAGACCAGTTAGAGGTATGTCAGAATGTTTTTTAATCATATTATAAATCAATTGAGCATTAATCATGTGATGCACCTTATTGATATAACTTTTTTTATTACTTTGTATTACTTTTTTATTAATTTTTAGTTAAAAGTAATACTTTTTGTTTAATTAATATTACAATTGATAATATGTAATTAATACTATTTAATCTTTTAGTATGAATTATTTTATTAAATCAGTAAATTGTAAGAAATATCTGCTATAAATTGTTGTTAAATATATCACTAACTATTTTACTAATTAAATCATAATTTTTTAAAAAAAGTATATGGTTTGGAGGTGATTGAGTTTTTATTATATTATAATATTTTTTCTAAGTGTATTGTTCCAAATTCATCATTGCTTTCTTCTACAATAATATATTCTTGACTTAACCAGAATGGTAGTCCACCATAACTGTCTTTTTGTGTATGGAGGTATATTTCTTTGTAGTTATTTTCGCAGAATTCCTCTATTTTTTTCAGCATCTTAGTTGCTATTTTATTGTGTCTGTATGTTGGTTCAACAAATAATCTGTATATGCTTGCGGTTTCTTTATCATTATAGTTTCTGTCCTTAATCTTAAAATCTCTGTCATATGCTCTTATTGCGCAAGTACCAATTATTTTATCTTTTTTGGAATCTAAAGCCAGTACAAATGTATTTTTTTCAGGTTTTAAATAGTATTCTTCTAAGTTTTTAATGTCCTGGTGGTATTCTGGAGTATAATCCATGTCATAACATAGTTTTACCATGTCTAATAGGAATTTTTCTATATCATATTTTGATAATAAATCTTCATTTAATTCATAGATGTTTATTTCCATTTTAATTCACTATATTTTTTTTGTATTAATTTGAATATCATAATTTAATAATTATTTTAAATAAATTAATACATATTATATTTTTTGTAACATATAAACATGAAGAAAGTATTACCAATTTATATAAACAATTTTAAATAGGTAATAATCAATATTTCATATAATTGTGGATAAAACTAAATAAAATATTTAACATAAATATTAATATAATAAATTTTTTCATTTATATAATGAGGACGTGTTGAAACATGAAGATATTAGTAGTAGGTAGCGGTGCACGTGAACACGCAATAGCAAAAGCATTAGATAAGACAGCAGATGTATACACATATATGGGCAGAAAAAATCCTGGATTAGCAGAATTATCCAAGGAATATGAGGTGGCTGATGAATCAGATTTTGATAACATCATAAGATTTGCAAAAGAAAATGGCATTGAAATGGCATTTATCGGTCCTGAAGCTCCACTCGAAAAGGGAATAGTGGATGAACTACAAAAAGAGGGAATTTCATCTGTAGGACCTACAAAACTTGCTGCACAAATTGAAACAAACAAGGCATTCATGAGAAAACTATTTGAAGACTATGATATAGCAGGTTCCATAAAATATGGTACATTCTATGACCTTGATGAAGCATTTGAATTTATTGACTCATTTGACGAACCAGTAGTAGTAAAACCTATAGGATTAACGGGTGGAAAAGGAGTTAAAATAGTAGGTGACCAACTTGAAGATAACGAAGAAGCCAAGGAATATGTCAAAGAAATATTCGACCAAAAAATGGGAGGATTCGAAGGAGTAGTAATAGAAGAACTACTAGTCGGAGAAGAATACACAATACAAGCATTCGTTGACGGAACAAACATAATACCAATGCCGGCAGCACAAGACCATCCACACGCATTCGAAGGAAACAAAGGACCAATAACTGGTGGGATGGGTTCATACTCAGATACAAACCACCTACTACCATTTTTGACACAAGAAGAATACGACGCTTCAGTAGAAATAATGAAAGAAACAATCGAAGCAATAGCAAAAGAAGCACAACCATACAAAGGAATACTCTACGGACAATTCATGATAACCAAAGAAGGACCAAAAGTAATAGAGTACAATGCAAGATTCGGAGACCCAGAATCAATGAACGTACTAGCACTAATCGATGACGACTTCGCAAAAATATCACAACAAATTGTAGACGGAACACTAACAGATGCAAAATTCCAGAACAAAGCATCAGTATGCAAATACGTAGTACCAAACAACTACCCAAACACAAAAGCAGCCGACACAATCATAGAAGTAGATGAAGAAAAAATCAAAGACATGGACGCACAAGTATACTATGCAGCAGTATACCAGGATGACAATGATGATGTAAGACTAACATCCTCAAGAGCACTTGGAGTACTAGCAGTAAGAGACACAATAGAAGAAGCAGAAAAAGTCTGTGAAGAAGCAATCCAATACATCACAGGAGACATTTACCATAGAAGTGATGTTGCAACAGAAAAACTATTAAATGAAAAAATAAAACACATGGAAGAAGTAAGAAACTAAAATATACTTCTCATCCATTATTTTTTAAATATAATTCTTTTTATAACTTTTTTTATTTGAATATTTTAGGAACTATTTTTATTATATTTTATAATGTGGTAATACTTTTTTATAATATTTATAATCTATATATGATTATGTATTCATAATAAGATTATATATTTTAAGTAATCTTAATATGATTATATAATTCTATAATGATTATATATTATATTTGACATATAACTAATTATAAACTATGGATGTGTTAATATGGCTAAATTACCGTGGGGTACAAGACAAAATTTAACTGATGATGAATTTTACAATAGAACACGAGAATTAGTTAACATTAAAAATTTACTTTATTCAACAAGTCAATCAAATCCTCCAGAAATATTATTTTCAGGTATTAGGGGGGTAGGAAAAACAGTTTTTTTAAATAAAATCAAAAGAGATTTGGATAAAGAAGGTTATTTAGTTGTTTTAATAGATTTTAGTATTGCAGAATGTTATCAAAGAAATAATCTTTCATTAAATGGCTTACTTAAACATTATTATAATGAATTAATTAAAGAATGTCATAAAAAAGGATTAAACACAATTACTAAAGAAATTTCTAAATTTTTTAAGACAAAAAACTTTAAATTAAAAGATATAACAATTGTAAAAGATATTCCTATTCCTATATTTGCTGGTGAAGAAGATATTAACAAACTAAATGATTTTATACTAGAACTACCTCAACAAATATATGAAAATAATCAAGATAAGTTAAAAGGAGTAATAGTAATGTTAGATGAATTTCAAATAATAAAAGAGTTAGGTGAATATTTGGATTCATTTTTATGGATGTTAAGGGGGCATATACAAAATCATAATAATACTGCATATATAATAACAGGTTCAATGAGTTTACACGACCCGTTACTTCAAAGAATAGCTGGAAATGATGGAGTATTCGGGGGTCGAATGTTAACACAACAATTAACTCCATTTGATAAGGATACAGTTAAAAATTATCTAAAGGAAAAAATGCCTACATTATACTTTAATGAAAAATCATTTGAGAGATTTTACAACTGTACTAACGGTAGTCCTTATTACGTAAATACATTAGCTAATTACTTACCTGAAAATATTGAACTAACGGATAAAATAGTTATAGATACATTTGATGAAAATCTAGATCAACTATTAAAAAAACTTTTAATCACTTGGGAAAAATTATCTAATAGAGAAAAAGACATATTCATAGAATTAATGGATAAAAAATTAAAACGAAAAGATTTAGCAGAAAAAATGAATGTACAATCTGGTTCTCTAAGTAAACCTCTTAACAAATTACTTAATTTAAGTCTAATAAAAGTCAATAATGGAAGTTATGAAATAAACGAATTATTACTAAAACGATGGTTAAAGAATGAATTTAAAGAAAAAGGTTATTATCCATACAGATTTGATTAATTATCAAATTTTAGAAAAGGAATAAAAAATTACCAAAATAGACTATTAAATTGACATAAATAGTTTTAATCAAAAACTAATATTTTATATTAATTTTGTCGAAAACATCTTTCTAAAATGATAAAAAGTAGTTAATTTTTTTCTGTTAATTAATTTTCATTTTATTTTCATCAAAAATGCAATACTTCCTCCATTTTTTACTAATACTTTTTTAATCATGAAGGACATATATAAATATTATTTATTATTTAACTATCATCAAATTATTTAGGGAAAGATAACATGGAAAATTTACTATCAATGACAGATGCCAAAGAAGAAATATTCGATATCTTAAACATAGCATCTCGTCTCAAATCAGGGGAAATAAAGGAAAAACCTCTAGTAGACAAATACTTAGGAATGATTTTTGAAAAATCATCTACTAGGACAAGAGTATCCTTTGAAGTAGGTATGAATCAATTAGGTGGAACACCACTATACTTATCAAGCAATGACTTACAAATAGGCAGAGGCGAACCAATATCAGACACAGCCAGAGTACTTTCAAGATTCCTGGATTGCATAATGATCAGAGCCAAAAGCCACGAAACAGTAAAAGAACTAATCAAATACGCAGATATACCAATAATCAACGGGTTAACAGATAAAGAACATCCATGTCAAACATTCGCAGACTTACTAACAATCAGGGAATACAAGGGAGATTTCAACAGAAAATTCGTATTTATAGGGGATGGAAACAACGTATGTAACTCCCTACTCTTAGGAGCAGCATACACCGGAATGGACATGACAGTAGCATGTCCTGAAGGATACGAACCAGACGAAGAAATATATAATCTGGCACTAGAAGAAGCAAAACAAACAGGAGCCCATATAAGCATTGAACATGATATCCATAAGGCAGTAGAAAATGCGGACATATTATACACAGATGTATGGGTAAGCATGGGGGATGAAGAAGAAGCCGAAGAAAGACAACGTGTACTACAAGAATATCAGATAAATTCCCAATTATTATCTGAAGCAAAACCAGATGCAATAGTAATGCATTGTCTACCTGCAATACGTGACCAGGAAATTACCGATGAAGTCATGACATCCGAACAATCCGCAATATGGGATCAAGCAGAAAACAGGTTACATGCACAAAAAGCAATATTATACAATATACTAAAGGATTAAAAAAAATATACCTTCCCAAAACTAATTTTTTTTCACGTGATTAATAATGTTATCAAAAAGAATAATTCCATGTTTAGACTGTGATTTACAAGTTCCCGAAGGTCGTGTTGTTAAAGGAGTAGAATTTAAACAAATACGATACGCGGGAAATCCGGTTGAACTAGCAACAAAATATTATGAACAGGGAGCAGATGAAATAATATTCCTCGACATCACAGCATCCCATGAAAGACGCTCAACAATGGCAGATGTAATCAAAAAAACCGTAGAAAACGTATTCACACCAATATGTGTAGGTGGAGGAATACGTGAAGTAAAAGATTATGTTAACATGCTAAAAGCAGGAGCAGACAAATGTTCCACAAACACTGCAGCAATCAAGGACCCATCCCTAATAAACAGAGCATCCGAACATGTAGGAAGCCAGGCATGCGTAATAGGAATAGATGCAAAAAGACGCTACATAGACAATCCCAGCGAATCAGACGAACACTTCATCATAGAAACCGAAGAAGGATACTGTTGGTTTGACTGCAGCATATATGGTGGACGAGAGTTCACAGGAATTGATGCAATCAAATGGGCAATAGAATGTGAAGAAAGAGGCGCCGGAGAAATATTATTAACCAGTATGGACAGAGACGGAACAAAAGCAGGATATGACCTGGATTTAACAAGAGCAATAAGCCGCAACGTATCCATACCAGTAATAGCATCCGGTGGGGTGGGAAATCCTGAACACATGTATGAAGCATTCAGCAAAGGAGAAGCAGATGCAGCACTAGCAGCAAGCATATTCCACTTTGATGAATATCCAATACCAGAAGTTAAAAAATACCTAAAAGAAAAAAACATACCAATAAGAATATAAGATGGAGAAATCAATAATGACTCTAATAGTTAACATAGTTACACCTGAAGGAATTATAATGGCTTCAGACAGTAGACAAAGTGAAAGAAACCTAAAACAATTCACTAGAATCTCCACTAATTCAGCTACTAAACTTTTCTCATTAAACGATAGAGTTATTGTTGGAACAGCAGGCTTAGCATTCTTTGCAGACCATAGTGGAATAAGACAAAATGTTTCAGAATATATTGAAAGCTTCAAAAAAGACAACAATCTCCAGAACTTAACAGTTGACGAAATAGCAGAAAAATTACAGGAATATATTAACAAACAGTATCCATGGGAAAAACAGTTGGACATATCTGCACAGCAACTGGAAGTAGATGCAGAACGCAATGGTGAAAAAATCCTAACCTTGGAAAGAAAAGATGATTCCATAGAATTTAAGATAAAACAACCATCCGGACGTATTAAGGAAGGACATCTTAATATTGAACCAGTAAACCTATTAATAAGTGGATACAATCCTGACGGGTCCTGTGAAACTTATGAAATCAACTCTCCGGGTAAAAGAATTCTAAAAAGAAAAAACAATGAATTTGGCTGTACATGGATAGGACAGGGGGATGTTGTTACCAGACTAATATTAGGTTATGATTCTAATCTGTTTAAAGTTCCAACAGTCAAATCCTTGAACAAGAAAACAGTAGAAGACTTAAGATCACAGATAAGAGGACTTGAATACTATATTCAGTGGAGCTTATTAACATTACAGGATGCTGTTGATCTGGCAGTATTTCTGATTAAATCAACATCCTTTGTTCAACGCTATGCAGATGGAATAAGTATGGATATTGGAGAAATACAAGGTGTTGGCGGCCCAATAGACGTGGTTTTAATAACTAAAAACGGCATAAAATGGATTAATAAAAAGGAGATTACAATATCTGATGATATTTAACCACATAACCTATTTTAAGATGATATTATGATTTCAGGACAATTTACAATAGAAAACAATGAATACATTGGAGACTTTGATTTAAACATCACAATAAATTCCGGACAAACAAGTCAACCTCCATGGAAGCTTGAAAACAACACTTACTATGAAATATTCGAAGTACGTGACTCCAAAGTCTTAGTAGGTGTTAGTCAAGAGGGATTAAATGAGGACTTGGTCGTGGAATACTATTGTGTAGATGAAGTGGATATTGAAAATATTCGAAAAATACTTTTTTACATATTTGATTTAGATTATAATATCACAGACGTATATGATTTTCTTGATGATAACGAGGAATTGAACGAAGTTTATGACTTCAATAAGGGTTTAAGATTATATAAGGCACAATACCCCTATGAATGCATAATATCATCAATATGCTCTGCTAATAATTCCATAAAAAGATGGACAAAATCCATAAATGACATTAAACAGACATATGGAGAAAAATACGTATTTAATAAAAAGGAATATTATGTTTTCCCTGAAGAAGAAGTATTTGTAAACATTCCTGACACTGATAATGGCCTAAAAAGCTTTGGAGTAGGATATAGAGCTAAATATATGCTAAATTCTACTAGGATGATACTGGATCAACCAGATTTCCACGATGTAATCAATAATTTATCATATAATGAGGCTTTTGAAAAAATTACTGAATTGGAGGGTGTTGGACCAAAAGTAGCTGATTGTATATTGTTGTATGGTTATAACAAGCGTGAAGCATATCCAGTGGATGTTTGGATAAATAGAATAACCAGTCATATCTACTTTAAGGGGGAGAAACCTTCCAATCAGAAGATTATGAATTTTGCACAGGAAAAATTTGGAGACTATTCTGGCTATATACAGTTATATCTCTTTAATTATGCAAGATTAAGTGGTTTAACAGAAAAACTTAAAGCTAAAAAGTCTTAAAATAATAGGAAATGTATTGGGAGGGGAGAATGAATATTTCATAAATTCTAATTAATTATTTGTTTTTCATTATTATTATATGTTAATATTTTTAGTCATCAATTATGACAACTTCATTCATAACATCGCCTTGTCTAATTTCATAGACTACATCCATACCATCTATTACTTTACCGAATACGGTGTGTACTCCGTCAAGGTGTGGCTGTGGAGAGTGTGTTATGAAGAATTGACTTCCACCAGTATCTTTACCTGCATGTGCCATGGATAATGCACCGGTACCATGTTTGTGTGGGTTACCTTCAGTTTCACATTTGATAGTGTAACCAGGTCCACCCGTACCGTTACCGTTTGGACATCCACCTTGTATTACAAAGTCTGGTATTACTCTGTGGAATGTTAGACCATTATAAAATCCTTTATTTGCTAATTTTTCAAAGTTTGCTACTGTTCCAGGTGCTTCATTAGGGAATAATTCTAATGTAATGTCACCTTTGTCCGTTTTTATAACAGCTTTTTTCATATATATTCACCTATGTTATACTTTGTTGTTTTAAATAGTTATAGTTAATTAAATACTGTGTATTTTATTATCATAATAAAACTAACATTCCTGTATATTTGAATCTGAAGTATACAGATTCAGAGTCAAATAGAAGGAGTAAATAGTGTAGAAAAAGAAAGTTTGCGTATTAAATAATAGTATAATCACTAATTTACAAATAAAAGAAACAAAACTCTTTATAGATCTATCTAAATTGCTAAAAATGGATTTCTAAGAGTAAAATACTTAAAAAAACTAATAGATATTTAAAACTAATTTAATTTAATCTTTTAAATTGAAACTCCTAGAATTAACATTTGAAATTATCTATTTAATTAGTAACTCTTAAAAGTTATAATTAATAAATATATACATAATATAGTTTTTTGTAAAAAAAAGTTAAAGGAGGATAAAAAAATTGAATACAAACGAAGTTAAAGAAACTTTAGATACATATGTAATGCATACATATGGACGATATGATCTAGTTATAGACCATGCTCATGGAAGCATAGTTTATGATAAAGAAGGAAAAGAATACATTGATTGTGTAGCAGGAATAGCAGTAAACAATATTGGTCACACACACAAGAAAATGACTGAAAACTTATCAAAACAATTAGATAAATTGTTACATGTTTCAAACCTATACTACACAGAAGAACAGGCAACATTTGCAAAAAGATTGGTAGAAGTATCACCACATGACAAAGTATTCTTTGCAAACAGTGGAGCAGGTGCAAATGAAGGAGCAATAAAACTTGCAAGAAAATACACGGGAAAAGGGGAAATTATTGCTACAAACAATTCTTTCCACGGACGAACTCTTGCAACAATAACTGCTACAGGTCAACCAAAATATCAGAAAGGTTTTGCACCATTACCAGCAGGATTTAAACATGTTGACTACAATGATTTGGAACAGATGAAGGAAGCTATCACAGAAGATACTGCGGCAATACTTGTAGAACCAATTCAGGGAGAAAGTGGAGTAAGAGTACCTGATGAAGATTACTTGCCAAGTTTAAGAAAATTATGTGATGAAAAAGGCATACTCTTAATATTTGACGAAGTACAAACAGGTTATGGACGTACAGGTAAAATGTTCGCATCAGAACTTACAGGCACAGTACCTGATATTACAACATGTGCAAAAGCTATTGCAGGAGGACTTCCAATGGGAGCAGTTCTTGCAAACAAGGAAATTGCTGATGCATTTAATCCTGGAGATCATGCAACAACCTTCGGAGGATCAGCTTTCGTATGCTGTGCAGCAAACACAGTTCTTGACATTTATGAAGAAGAAGAATTAGTTAAAAAATCCTATGAAAATGGTTTATACTTCATGGAGAAACTTGAATCATTAAAAGATAATCATGATTGTATTGTTGATGTACGTGGTCATGGATTGATGGTTGGTTTAGAACTTAATTATCAATGTGGGGATTTAGTTGCTAAGGCTCAAGAAAACGGTGTTTTAATCAATGTTGCAAACGGTACTGTTGTACGTTTTGTACCTCCTCTTGTGATTACACGGGATGAATTAGATAAGGTAGTAGAAGTTATAGATAAGATATTACCTTAATTACTTATTTTTTTATTTTTATTTTCCTTTTTTTAATATTTTAGATTGTTTTTTGTGTTATTGGATATGTTTTATTTTTATTAATTATGTTAATTTTTTATAATTGTTTTTTTAAGTTATTAGGATTTGGTTATGTGTTGAATATTTTATTTGTATGTATATAACTTTTGTTTTTTTATTTGTGTATTTTTGCTTTGTTGGTTTCTTTTTTGTGGTGTTTTTATGTATTGAAAAATTTTTAGGTATACCAAAACCTTTATATACTTTCGAGTACAACATTTAATTGACTAAGAA